>NZ_DASURI010000551.1:0-8308 GCF_036280135.1 Longimicrobium sp. | reverse complement strand
GCGCAGGCAGCCCACCAAGTCCTCGCGCCTCATGGAGACGCCCGCGAGGTTCAGCGCGCCGCGGCCCATCTGCAGCAGGGTGCCCGCCATGCGGATGGGCACGGCGGCCAGCTCGCGCCACGTGTACTCCCACCGTTCCTTGCTGGCGCTGCCGGAGTGCCAGGTCAGCCCGTCCGGGAGAATCGCCAGCCCCTCCTTGCCGCTCCCGAAGACGGTGCTGTCCAGGAAGGCGATGACGTCGCCCTCCGGCGGGCGCCGCCATGTGGCGCGGGCGTTGGACAGCCGGTCGCCGGGGATGGCGGGGTGCACCCACCAGTCCGGGCCGCCGTAGCTGGCGCAGACGTCCAGGACCTGCTCACGCGCGAGCACGGCTCAGCCCCCGCCGATGGTCAGGGTGAGCAGCACGGAGCGGTCCTCCAGCACCTCCTCGCGCTCGATCTTCATGTTCCTGCCGCGAATGCGCTCGCGCAGCGTGGCCAGCGCCGCGCCCTGCACGCCCTGCTTGTACGCCTCGTCCACGCGCGACAATTGCTCGAACGTGCCGCGCAGGTCCGGCGCCTCGCCGATCTCCACCGAGTACGGCGCCGTCTCGCCGGCGGGGCGAAAGACGACGGGCGAGCGGCCCAGCGCGGCCGTGATGGAGCCGTCCGCCTGCACCTGCGCCTGAATGCCGAACCGCTCCAGCGTCTCCATCAGCAGCGTGCCGTCGCGGAAGTTCGTGGGATAGATGCTCGTCCGCTCCCGCTCGGCCACGGCGGCGGCGGGCGGCGCGTCTTCCCGGACGAAGATCCGCCGCCCGGTTTTGGCTTCCAGGTCCTGGATGAAGCGGTCGGAGATGGCGGGCACCTGGAACTTGGAGAAGATGGCGATCCACTTTCCATCCTCCATCCGCCACCACATGAACTCCTTTTCCCCGTCGATGTGCGTCTTGATGAGCCCGCCCCAGTCGTCCGCGTCGTAGCCCGCGCTGCGGACGGTGCGCAGGAGCTCCGCCTGGCTCCGGAGCTCCGTGGTGACGCGCGCCTCGTTGCTGCGCAGCCACTCCTCGAAGCTTTCCTTGCCCATGACCACGCGCATGGCCAGCGCGACGGGGAGCATGACGAGGGAAACGGACATCGGCGTTGAACTGCGGGTGACGGGAGACGAAGGACGGGGGACAGCCGGCAACCGCGGGTACGGCGGATGGGGATCGCCGCGCGCCACCGTCTCTCAGGTTGGCGGATGCAAACGCCTGTCGCAAGGACGGGCCCTCACCCCGCTGGGGCCCTCACCCCGCTCGTTCCTCGCGTCCCTCTCCCGCAAACTGCGCGGGAGAGGGTGTAGACTTCGAACGGGCTGTGGCGCGCGGCGCGGGCTTCGCCTCCGGTACGTTGAAGCCTCGTTCGCACCGCGCGTCAGCGCGAGACGGGGCTTGCCGCCGTCCCAGCGGCGGGTTCACCCGCTTCCGTCCGGGGCTGGGCGTCCGGGGCACTCACCCGCTCGTTCCTCGCCATCGGGGGCCGCTCCGCTGCACCTGGACCGGCCTGTGCCGGGGCAGTCCGCGCAGGCGGACTTCGTGCCTTTCCAGCGGCGAATTCATTCGCTCCGGCTGGGGGACGGCCCTCGCCGGATCAGGACGGGCCGAGCGTCGCGCCCCGGAGAAGGAGCGTCCCGCTCACGCCTCCACGACGAGAGGCGGCGACACGGCCTCCTCCTCGGCGGTGTCGCGGTCGGGGCCCCGGCGGTCGTGCACGAGCAGGGTGAGGATGCCGGCCACGGCCACCGTCGTGGCCAGGGAGCGCGGCGTGTGGTCGTAGAACGCGCCCACGATGGACCCCGAGATGGCGCCCGCCGCCGTCTGCGCCGAACCGATGAGCGACGACGTGACGCCCGCCGCGCGCCCGTGCGGCGCGAGCGCGGCCGCCGTGGCGTTGGGCTGCACGAGGCCCAATCCCAGCATGTATGCCATCATCGGCACCATCACGCCCGGCACGCCACCGATGTCGAGCCACGCCAGCACCGCCAGCGCCAGCCCGGCCCCGAACACCGCCAGAACGCCGCGGCGCAGCAGCAGGGCGGGATCCATCCGCGTCACCAGCCGGCGGTTGAGGGTGGCGCCCACCATCAGCGCCAGCGCCGGCAGGGCGAACAGCACGCCGAACAGCGTGCGCGGCACCCCCAGCGCGTCGATCAGCACGAACGGCGAGCCGCTGATGTAGGCGAACATCCCGCCGTATGAAAAACACGTCGTGAGCCCGTGGCGCAGGCTGTCGCGGTGCGTGAGCACGGCGGCGTAGCTGCGCAGCAGGGGCACGCGCTCGCCGTGGCGCACGGCCGCCGGCAGCGTCTCGCGCAGCCCGCGCCACGCCACCAGCCACAGCACCAGCCCCGCCGCGCCCAGGACGAGAAAGATGGCCAGCCAGTCGAACGCCGTCAGCAGCAGGCTGCCGGCCGTGGGCGCCACGATGGGCGCGGCGATCATCACCTGCGTGATCTGCGACAGCACGCCCGACGCCTCGCGGCTCGCAAAGCAGTCCCGGACAATGGCGCGCGCCAGGATGGGGCCCACGCTGGCGCCCAGCCCCTGCACCAGCCGCGCGCCCACCAGCACGGGCAGCGACGGGCTGAGCGCGCATGCGATCCCCGCCGCGGTGAACAGGGCCAGCCCCGCCAGCAGCACGGGCCGCCGGCCGATGCGGTCCGCGACCACGCCGCACACCAGCTGCCCCGCGGCAAAGCCCGCCAGGAACAGGCTGAGCGTGAGCTGCACCGCGCCCACCCCCGCCCCAAACGTCCGCTGCAGCTGCGGCATGGCCGGCAGGCTCATGTCGATGGACAGGGCCGTGAGCCCCGTGAGCGCGGCCAGCAGCAGCACGGACGGCCGCCGCGTGGCGTGCGGCGGAGAGGGATCGGGCATTCGGGCTCGGCGGATGGGGAGCGATGTCGACAATGCAGCCTAACCCGTCCGCCGCCCGGGGGCCAGTGCCGCGGGCCCAAACGCGTTCGCCCCCGCCCGGACGGTGCCGGGCGGGGGCGAACGGATGCGGAGGACGGCGCGTCAGGCGCCCTGGAACCGGCCCGTCACGGGAACCCCGCAAAAGGTGCCGGAGATGGACACCACGCGCGTCGAGGCGTTCAGCGTGGCGGTCACGTCCATGGAGCAGCGGCCGCCGTTGCCGTCGTCGCGGGACCAGTTGAACGCGCCCGTTTCGCGGACGGAGAGCGAGGACAGGCCGCCGGGGCCCGTCGACAGGTCCAGGGAAACGTCGATGTCGGGGTCGCCCGTGAGGGTGACGACGCTGCCGTTGTCCATGCGGTGACCGCAGGCGCCGTGCTTTACCGCGAAGTCGGTGGAGAGGCTGGCCGTCCGCGCCGTGGTGTTCCAGGCGATGTTCATGTCGCCGTCCAGGTCCACGTTCCCGCCGGCCGGGCAGGGTGCCGTCTGGGTAAAGGTGTAGCCCATGGCGCCGGTGGCCGCGCCCACGGGCGGGGTGCCGCTTTCCCGGGCGCTCACGCTCGCGGCCAGGATGGCCTGGTTGAGCTGCGTGACCTCGGCGGCGGAAAGCGTGGCGCCGCCGCCGGGCTCCGGTCCGGTTGCGCCGTCGCCCGAGCACGCCGAGGCGGCCATCGCGGACGCGGCAAGGACGGTGGCCAGAAAGGGTTTGTGCATCAAGGGAGATCTCCCGCGGAAGTGCGCCGCCGGACGGGGAGGGTGCCCGGCGGTTTCCCGGAACATAGCCGCAAACGTGGATAGGCGCTACCGGCGCGGGTGGACGGCGCTCTTTCCTGGCGCCCCACCCCTGCGTCCCTGGACGGCGGCCCGGAGGCGATCCGCCCCCGCGCGGACGGTGCCGGACGGGGGCGGATACGCGGAGCGGCGGGGGTGTGTCAGCCCTGGTAGGTGCCCGTGACGTTCATCCCGCAAAAGCTGCCGGAGAGCACCACCTGCCCCGTCGTGGGGTTCAGCTCGGCGACGACGTCCACGGTGCAGCGGCCGTGGTTGCCGGCGTCGCGGGCCCAGGTGAACGCGCCCTGCTCGGTGATGCGCAGCGCCGTGAGGCCGCCGGGGCCCGTGGCGGCGTCCATCATCACGTCGATGTCGGGGTCGCCCGTGAGGGTGACGAGCTGGCCGTTGTCCAGGCGCATGGCGCACCCGTCGTGGGCCACGGCAAAGTCGGCGGAAAGGCCGCCGGTCTGCGCCGCGTCGTTCCACGAGATGCCGATGGTGCCGGCCACGCCCACGCTGCCGGCGGGCTGGCAGGGCGCCGTGTCGTTGAAGTCGAACGTGAGCGAGCCGGTGCCGAGCGATTCGCCCGTCCGCGTGCTCAGGCTGGCGCCGCGGGCGTGGCCGCGCACGCCGGCGCTGATGCCCAGGATGGCGCGGTTGAGCTGGACCAGCTCCGGCTGGGACAGGCCTTCGCCGGCGCTGCCGGGGCCGGTGCCGTCGCCGGCGCACGCCGACAGGGCCAGCGCGGCCGCGGCAAGGGTGAGCACGCTCTTGCGCATGGGACCGTTCTCCTGCGGGGGGACCTCGCGGCCCGGCGGGGGAGGGCCGGGCGGATTGGGACTGAAAGATAGTCACAAACGCGTCCAGAGTGCTACCGGAGCCGTCCGGCGGAAGTTCCGGCGGGGGCCCTCACCCCGCTGGCCCTCACCCCGCGGGCCCTCACCCCGCTCGTTCCTCGCGTCCCTCTCCCGCAAACTGCGCGGGAGAGGGTGTAGACTTCGAACGGGCTCCCTGCACCGTGGCGGGCCTTCGTCCGGGAGCTGTCTTCTGAGGGGCCCTCGCGGACCTGCCTGCCTCCCCAGGGGGCAAATCGGCTGAGGCCGATCTGTTCTCCTCTTCTCCACAAAGCGGGAGCCGGGATAGAGGCCCTCCGCGGGCCGGCAGACTCCCGGCCATCGTGCTCGGGTTGTGATCACCTTCCCCATGTCGTTTATGGGGGAAGGCAGGGATGGGGGGCGCTCCGCCCGCCGCGTGATCCCTCCATTCCGGCACGAACCTCCCATCGCCCCGTTTGGCACCCGCCCCGCCCGGCGCTAGATTGCGGCGTCCACCCCAGCCACTCACCCGCATCCTCATCCGGTGCACGCAGCAGCACACACCCGTCGGCGCGGCCGCGGCACGGGGCCGGGCGCATGAAGGTCGTCTACTTCACCGAGAGCCTGCTTCCCCACGTGGACGGCGTGTCGCGCACGCTGGCCCAGCTGTTCGGCTTCCTGGAGCAGCGCGGCGTGGACTTTCGCGTCTACTCGCCGTTCGTCCCGGGGCCCGAGATCTCGTGGAGCGGGCGCGTGCGGCCGGTGCGCTTTGTCCGCTTTCCCCTCTACCCGGACTACCGCGTCAGCAGCCCGTTCGGCCGGGCCGTGTGGCGCGAGGTGGAGGAATGGACGCCGGACCTGGTCCACGTCGTGAGCCCGACCCCGATGGCGTCAAAGGCGCAGAAGTGGGCGGCGAAGCGGGGAGTTCCCGTCGTCAGCAGCTTTCACACGCACTTTGTCTCGTACTTTCGCTACTACGGCGCGCCGTGGGCGGCGGGGTTCGGGTGGCGGATGCTCAAGCGGTTCTACGACCGCTGCGAGCGCGTGTACGTGCCCACGTACGCCATCATCGACGAGCTGCGGGAGCACGGGATCACCAACACGGAGCTGTGGTCGCGCGGCATAGACCTCGCGCGGTTCAGCCCGGAGCACCGCAGCGCGGAGCTGCGGGCCCAGGCGGGCGCGGACGAGAGCACGCCCATCCTGCTGATGGTGAGCCGGCTGGTGAAGGAAAAGGACATGGCGGACCTGGTGGAGATGGAGCGCGTGCTGCGAAGCCGCGGAAACACGCACCGGCTGGTGCTCGTAGGGGATGGACCCATGCGCGGCGAGCTGCAGGCCGCCCTTCCCGACGCGTACTTCGCCGGCCACCAGTCGGGCGAGGCCCTGGCGCGGTGGTACGCCTCGGGCGACGTGTTCGTCTTTCCCTCCACCACGGAAACGTTCGGCAACGTGGTGCTGGAGGCCCAGGCGTCCGGCCTGCCCGCCGTGGTGGTGGACCGGGGCGGCCCGCCGGACCTGGTGCAGCCGGGGCAGACGGGGTTCATTGCCCGGGGCAACGACCCGGCGGACCTGGCGGAGAAGTGCGAGACGCTGCTGCGGGACCCGGAGCGGCGCGCGCGGATGGGGATGCAGGCACGCGAAGCGGCCCGCGAGCGGGACTGGGCCGCCATCAATGGCAGACTGATCGAGAGCTACGGCACCATCGTGGATCAGCACCGTCGGACGTCGCGCCCATGACGCAGCCCCCGGCCGGGACCTCCGGCGAAAAGCCCGGCCTTTCCAGGGGGCTGGACCGCGTGCTGCGCACGGCGCTGTTCCTGGTGCCGTTCGGCGTGCTGGGCAACCTGGCCCTGTCGTGGTTCGCCACGGACCACGACAAGCTGCGAGAGCTGGGGCGGCCGGACCTGCGGTACCTGTACCTGGCCCTCTTCCTGGCCCTGTTTCCGTGGGTGACCAACACGCTGCGCCTGCTGATCTGGGCGCGGTTCATCGGCCACCGGGTGAGCTTTCGCGACATGTTCCGCGTCACGCTGGGCGCGGAGCTGTCGTCGTCCGTGTTCCCCACCTCCAGCGGCGGCGAGGTGTTCCGCTGGGGGATGATGGTGCAGAAGGGCATTCCCCAGGGGCACGCGGCCAGCATCGTGACGCTGGGCTACATCGAGGACATGGCGTTCTTCCTCGTGGCCATCCCCGTGAGCGTGTTCCTGTCGCGCGCGTGGGAGCTGCCCGTGCTGGCGTCCATGGGGCGCGAGCTGCAGGGGCAGGCGCTGGTGGTGATCGGCATCGGCATCGCCGCCGTCCTCGTCGTGCGCCTGCTGTTCGCCGCGGTGCTGCGGGGCACGCTGGGGCAGCGGCCGCGGGCAAAGGGGCTGCGCTTTACGGCACGGCTCAAGCGCAAGTTCCGGCGTACGTGGCAGGACTTCCGCAGCGTGCACCGGCTGGTGATTCGCCGGGGCAAGAGCCGATTCCTGCTCACGTTCCTCATTACGGCCGTGCAGTGGAGCTGCCGATACTCCGTGGTCACGGCCCTGGCGTTCTTCCTGGGCGCGCGGGTGGACCCGGTGCTGTTCTTCCTGCTGCAGTGGGTGATCTTCACGGCCATGATGTTCATCCCCACGCCCGGGGCCACGGGCGGGGCCGAGGCGGCGTTCTACCTGGTGTACGAGGCGCTGCTGCCGGCGGGGCTCATCGGCATTGCCACGGCGGGGTGGCGCATGCTCACGTTCTACGTGCAGCTGGCGCTGGGCAGCATCATCTTCCTGGCGTTCAACATCGCCGATGCCCGCACCCGGGCCCGCAGGCGCCGCGAAGCCGGCGGAGAGGCCCCGTAAATAGCAGATTAACAAGGGGTTAACCAAAGACGGTTTTGTTCCAAACCCTCGACAAATCATTCCTCAGCAGTTAGATTCATCACCATGAAAACCGCAATCGACCTGAGCAGCACGGCGGCGCTCTTCGAGGCGCCCAGGCACGTCTCCACGCGGGGCGTGCGGCCGGACCGCGTACGGATGGGCACCCGCCAGCCCACCGACCGGTCGATGCTGCGCGACATGGCGGACGAGGAGCTGTTCCAGCGGTACACGCAGGGGGAGGAAGCCGGCTTTCGCGAGCTGGTGGAGCGCTACGAGCCGCGCATCCAGGGCTTCCTTCGCAAGCGCCTGAACGACGAGGAGCGCGTGGCGGACCTTACGCAGGACACCTTCCTGCGCATTCACCGCGCGCGTGACAGCTATGACCCGGCACGGAAGTTCTCGACGTGGATTCACACGATCGCGAACAACCTGCTCAAGAACGAGTTCCGCAACCGTTCGCGCCGGCGTGAGACGGCGTTCTCGGAGATGCGCCCGGAGAGCTCGTCCAGCGGCCAGCCCACGCGGCCGGTGGAGTTCGCGAGCGGCGCGGCGGACCCGTCGCGCGAGGCGTACCGCAGCGAGCTGCGCAAGGCGATCGACGAGGCCATCGAGAAGATGGACGAGCACCACCGCATTCCGTTCGTGATGCGCGAGGTGGAGGACCGCACGTACGAGGAGATCGCCGAGGAGATCGGCATTCCCGTGGGCACGGTCAAGAGCCGGCTGAACCGCGCGCGCAACTCCTTCCGCACGCTGCTTCCGGTCCCGGTGTGATCCGGGTGCCGCGACGGTAGACGGCAGATTGATGCAGGATGGCCCGCCCCGACAGATCGTGTCGGGGCGGGCCTTTTTGCGGAAAACAACTACAACTGCATTCTCACGCAGAGCCGCAGAGGACGCAGAGTACTTCATCGCGCGACGAAGTACTCTGC
>NZ_DASURI010000550.1:0-7343 GCF_036280135.1 Longimicrobium sp. | reverse complement strand
TGCCCGGAAGCCGGCCCCGAGTCTCGCATACAAGATCCTTCGTCGCCGCCATGGATCAAGTCCAGGCAGGCATGGCGCGGCGGCTCCTCAGGATGACGCTTTTGAGCCCGAGGTTTGGTAACACCCTCTGCCTTTGACTTGCTCCTTGCGAGGGCGGGAAGATCCCTTCGGGCCGCACGCATCCGGCGCGGTCGAGCTCGTGAGGGCCCCTCCAGGAGGCATCGCCCTCCCAGGAAGATCAGGGGTTGGCGCAGACGTTGTCGAGGTAGAACTCCTGCCCGCCGATCCCCAGGATCGACACCGGGCCGGTGAGAGTCGTGGTGCCCTGCTTGTAGTTGTTGCCGGGCGACCAGCCCCACACGTGCGACACCGTCGCGCCGCCAATGGGCGACGGTGCGCCGGTCAGCTCGCCCACGTAGATGCCGCTGCCGTTCACGCGCAGGTTCTCGTAGCCGCCGTAGTCGCGCCACTGGAACGTGACGGACGACGGCACGAAGCCGATGCCCGAGAAGTCGAATCCGAGATTGATGTTGTTCGTGTTGACGATCTGGCCGCTGCCGAACGTGACGAAGGCACCCAGCACGGTCGCGTCGCCGAACGTGGTCCCGAAGCCCGGCGGGTGATGGAACGTGCGAAGCGTGACCGGGATGAGGCTCTCCGTAAACCACAGGTCTCCCGGCAGGTTGCCGGCGGTGCCGCCCGCCGTGGCGCCCAGCGCGGGCACGCTGAAGTCCACGCACACCGGGACCAGCGCGGCCTTCGCCGGCTCGGCGTCCGGGGCGGTGATGCCTGCCGGGGCATCGCCGCAGGCGGCCAGCGTGAGGGTCAACAGCGTGGGGACAAGCAGGGGGGATGCTCTCATCGTGTCACCTCCTGGAGGATAACGCACGCGGCACGGGGGGCGCCGACGTATGCAATCCACAGGAGCACCTACCATACCTGATTCAGACGAATTTATCGGAATACGGAAAGGTCCGGACCCGTCTTGGCTTAGGCACCCCCGTGTGAACAAAGCAGAGGGCAAACTGCTTCAACCAGATGGGGCAGCCGCTCCCCAATTGGGGAACTCGGCCGCCCCACTCGCGTCCCGATTACGCACTCACGTACCCTCGTACGCCGTTCAGGCCGAGACGCCCTCCGCCGCCAGGATCGGCGCGAGCCACTGACCCGTCAGGCTCTCCGGCACGCGGGCGACGTCCTCCGGGCGGCCCATCGCCACGACGCGGCCGCCGTCCGGGCCCGCGCCGGGGCCCAGGTCCACGATCCAGTCCGCCGTCTTGATGACGTCCAGGTTGTGCTCGATGAGGATCACCGTGTGCCCCGCGTCCGCAAGGTCGCCCAGCACGCGCAGCAGCTTGCGGATGTCGTCCATGTGCAGGCCGGTCGTCGGCTCATCCAGGATGTAGAGCTTCTTTCCGCCGCGCCGCGCGCCCATGGCCAGCTCGCGCGCCACCTTGATGCGCTGCGCCTCGCCGCCGCTCAGCGTGGGCGCGGGCTGGCCCAGGCGCAGGTAGCCCCAGCCCACCTGCTGCAGGTGCCACAGCACCTCGCCCAGCCGGTCCTCGTGCAGAAAGAACTTGATGGACTCGTCCACCGTCATCTCCAGCACGTCGCGGATGGACTTGCCGCGGTACTTGGCCTGCAGCACCTCCGCCCGGAACCGCGCGCCGCCGCACGTCTCGCACGGCACGAAGACGTCGGCCATGAACACCATCTCCACCTGCACCTGTCCCTCGCCCTTGCACGCCTCGCAGCGCCCGCCCGCCACGTTGAACGAAAAGTGCCCGGGCCCGAACCCCAGCCGCTTGCTGTCCGGCAGCGAGGCGAAGATGCGCCGCACCTCGTCGTACGCCTTGATGTACGTGACGGGGTTGCTGCGCGGCGTACGGCCGATGGGCGACTGGTCCACCAGCACCACCTCGCGCAGCAGCCCCACGCCCGCCAGCCGGTCATAGGCGCCCACCGTCTCGCCCAGGTGCCGCTTGGCCGACGTCTCGCCCCCGGACAGATCGCGCTCCACGGCGCGGTACAGCACGTCGTGCACGAGCGTGCTCTTGCCGGATCCGCTCACCCCCGTCACCGCCGTGATGGCGCCGAGGGGAAAGACGACGCCGTCGCCCTTGAGGTTGTGCTCGCGGGCGCCCTCCAGCCGCAGCTTGGGCCCTTCCACGGGCCGCCGCTTGGCAGGGATCTCGATGCGCTCGCGGCCGGAGAGGTACTTTCCCGTCAGCGAGTCGGAGACCAGCATCTCCTCCAGCGTCCCCTGGAAGGTCAGCTCGCCGCCCAGCTCGCCGCTGCCGGGCCCCAGCTCCACCAGGTGGTCCGCCAGGCGCATGGCCTCCGGATCGTGCTCCACCACGAGCACCGTGTTGCCGCCCTCGCGCAGGCGCACCAGCAGGCGCAGCAGCCGGTCGTTGTCCGCCGGGTGCAGGCCGATGGTGGGCTCGTCCAGCACATAGAGCGTGTCCACCAGCCGCGAGCCCAGCGCGTTCGCCAGGGAGATGCGCTGCGCCTCGCCGCCGCTCAGCGTGCGCGTCTGCCGCTCCAGCGTCAGGTATCCCAGGCCCACGTCCACCAGGAAGCCCACGCGCGAGTCCAGCTCCTTGAGGATGCTGTCCGCGATGCCGCGCTCCTGCTCGCTCAGCGGCGGATCGGGGCACTCGGGGCCCACCTGCCCGTCGCGCATGGCGCGCAGCCACGGCATCAGCCGGCCCAGGGGGAGCGCCGACACCTCCGCGATGTTGCGCCCGCCCACGCGGATGCGCAGCGCCTCGGGCCGCAGCTTGGAGCCGTTGCAGACGGGGCAGTCCTGCGCGCTCTGGTACTGGCGGATGAAGACGCGGATGTACTGCTTGTAGCGCTTGTCGTCCAGGTCGTCGAAGAACGAGTAGACGCCCTGGAAGCCGCGCGCGCCGTGCAGCACCGCGTGCCGGAACTTCTCCGGAAGCTCCTCCCACGGCGCGTCCATCGACACGCCTTCCTTGGCGGCGAACTGCGCCAGCTTCGTCCGCCGCGTCTCGTAGCGCGGCTTGCTCCACGGGTCCACGGCCCCGTCCGCCAGCGAGCGCGTCGGGTTAGGGACGATGAGCGAGTCGTCCAGCCGCAGCACGGCGCCGAACCCGGTGCACTCCGGGCAGGAGCCGTACGGGTTGTTGAAGCTGAACAGCTGCGGCGTGGGATTGAGGAACTCGATCTCCGGGTGATCCGGGCAGCGAAAGCGCTCCGTGAACCGCAGCGTCGGCTGGCCCACGGGGACGATGATGGCCTCGCCCTCGCCCTCCGTGAACGCCGTCTGCAGCGAGTCGGCCAGGCGCGCCGTGTCGTCCGGCCCCGCGCGCAGGCGGTCCACCACCACGAGCAGCTCGCGCGTCTTCGTGAGGTCCAGCCCTTCCGGCAGCTCGTCCAGGTGCACTTCGCGCCCATCCGCCAGCAGGCGCAGGAACCCCAGCGCGCGCAGGTTCTCCACCACCAGCGCGTGCGTCACGCGGGCGGAGAGCGGGAGGGGAAAGCACACCATCACGCGCGTTCCGGCCGGCAGGGCCAGCACGGTGTCCGTGGCGCTCTGCACGGTGTCGGGCCGCACCTCGCGGCCGCAGGGATGGTCCGGGTGCGGGCCGGGGCAGTAGGTGCGGCCCACGCGCGCCCACAGCAGGCGCAGGTAGTCGTGTACCTCCGTGGCCGTGCCCACGGTGGACCGGCTGGTCTTGGTTGGGTTGCGCTGCTCGATGGCGACCGCGGGCGAAATGCCCTCCACGCGGTCCACGTCGGGCTTTTCCATGCGGTCGAGGAACTGCTTGGCGTACGTGGAGAGTGATTCCACGTACCGGCGCTGCCCCTCGGCGTATACGGTGTCGAACGCCAGCGACGACTTTCCCGACCCGGAGGGCCCCGTCACCACGATCACCGCGCGGCGGGGGAGGTCCAGGTCCAGGTTCTTGAGATTGTGCTGGCGGGCTCCGCGAATGACGATGCGATCCTTCATAGCCCGAAAACATACCGAACTTTCGTCCAGCGCGCAAAGTGTACGCGCCCCACGCGCAGCCGCTTCGCACGAACCCGGCCGCCGTCATCGACAGGAGCGAAACGGACACGAATGCAGGCCCGTCATGACGGGCCCGGATTTCCTGCCCTGCGGGCCGCCCCTCCCACGGCCCCTTCCCCGCTCGTTCCTCGCGGCGAGGGGAGAAAGCATACGGGATCCGCGGATGCGCGCTGATCCATCCGTCTTCGCTCCATGCTCCTGTTCGCTGATACGGGTCACGCGAGGAAAGTGGATGCTGCCCACCAGCCTCGATCACTTCCGCACTTCCGCACTTCCGCACTTCCGCACTCACGCACTTCCCCTCCCGGTCCGCCTCTTGCACCACCGCGCGTCCCCTGCGCCGTGCGAAAGACGGCGCGCGGACGCCGCGAACCAGAGAGGATGGCCATGCATCACGTAGATCTGACCGGGTTTCGGGTGGCGGTGCTTACCGCCGACGGGGGAGAGCAGGTAGAGATCACGTCGCCGGTGGATGCGCTGCGCGAGCACGGGGCCGAGGTGGAGATCGTGTCGCTGCACCTGGGCAAGATCCGCACGGTGAACATGCTGTACCCGGGCAAGAAGGTGCGCGTGGACCGCACCCTGCGCACGGCCGACGCCGTGGACTACGACGCGCTGCTGCTGCCGGGTGGCCTGGTGGGCCCCGACACGCTGCGCCAGAGCGACGAGGCGCTGGACTTTGTCCGCGCGTTCGACGTGGCGGGCAAGCCCATCGCCGTCATCTGCCACGGCCCGTGGCTGCTGGTGTCCAGCGGGCTGGTGGTGCGCCGCAACCTCACGTCGTGGCCGGGCATCAAGGACGACGTTCGCAACGCCGGCGGCATCTGGCACGACGAGCCGCTCGTCCGCGACCGCAACTGGGTAAGCAGCCGCGGCCCGCAGGACCTCAAGCACTTCAACCGCGGCATGCTGGAGCTGTTCGCCGAGCGCATGCCCGTTGCGCCGCCCCGCCCCGAGTACACGGAGCGCCGTCCGCGCCGCCGCCGCGAGCGCAACGTGCCCGTGGGCCGTCTGCTGGCCGGCACCGTGCTGGCGGCGGGCGCCGCGTACCTCATCCGCGAGCAGCTGCGCCGCGAGCATGAGACCATGGAATACGTGGAGGTGGTGGACCTCACCCCCGACACGCCCGACGTGGTGGTGGACGTGGCGGTGGTGGACGAGGATGCCACCCTGTCCGGCACCGGCTACACCAGCGGCATGCCGTACGGCGCCGGCGCGGGCACCAACGCCGGGCTGGGCGCCAGCGCGGGCCTTGCCGGCACGGCGGGCAGCATGGGCGGGACGGGCGCCATGGGCGGCACCGGCCCCGACTACGTGGGCACGGACGTGCGGGCCGGCAACGGCGGCACGGGCCCCGTGGGCTACGGCGGCACCGGCTACAATCCGCCCGCAGTCTGAACGCGCGGCGGGTGCGACAAAGACGGGGGCGGTCGATGCGAATCGGCCTCCCCCGCTTTGCTTGGAGCGCGTAAGTGGGCCGGCGAGCGGGCGGACTCACGCTGCATCGGCAAGCCCGCGCCGAGCGACTAAAGTCGCCGCAACGACAGCGGAAAGCCTCGCAAACTGCGCGAGGCTTCAACGGATCGAACGACGCTCCGGTGCACACGGCGGCGCGCGGCATGAGCCGTCGGCGCAGGCCGACATCGCGCAGTCCGAGCCGCGAATTCATTCGCCGGGGGTGTGCGCACGAACCGTCAACCTCTGCTGGAACCTCCCCTGCCCGTCTCCTTGTCTTCGTCGATTCCTCTCCCCGATCCGCCACCCCCGATCCACTGCCCCCGCTGATCCACCCAATCCACCGCTTCCGCCGATCTGCCCCGTTCCGTTGCTCCCCCAGCCCCGCCGATCCGCTGAACCGGGCCGCTGCACCTCCCGCGATTCCTGCCCCAGCGCAGACCCGCAGTTGCCGGCTGTCCCCTGTAGCCGGTCCCCTGTCCCCCGCCGTTCCCCCCAAGTACCTTCCCGCGCATGTCCGCAGCCGAAACCCTCTACACCTTGGCCCTGCGCGCCGCGCGCCCGCTGCTGCCCCTCGCCGCGCGTGGCGAGGGCAAGCTCGCGCGCGGCATCCGCGGGCGCGCGGGCGTGCTGGAGCGCCTGGAGACGTGGGCGCGCACGCACCGCGAGCCCGCGCGTCCGCTCGTGTGGTTTCACGCGCCCAGCGTGGGCGAGGGGCTGCAGGCGCGCGCCGTGGTGCAGGCATTCCGCGCGCGGAGCCCGGACGCGCAGGTGGCGTACACCTTCTTCTCCCCCAGCGCCGAGTCGTTCGCGCGCACCGTCCAGGCGGACGTGGCGGATTACCTGCCGCTGGACCTGCCCGGCGACGTACGCCGCGCGCTGGACGCCCTGCGGCCGGACGTGATTGCCTTCTCCAAGACGGACGTCTGGCCCGTGCTCACCCGCGAAGCAAAGGCGCGCGGCGTGCGCCTGGCCATGCTCAGCGGCACCCTGCCGGCCTCGTCCAGCCGCTTGGGCGGACCCGCGCGCGCGCTGCTGGCGCCCGCGTACGCCCGCCTGGACGTCGCAGCCGCCATCTCCCCGGACGACGCGGACCGCTTCGGGGCGCTGGGCGTGCCGGCGGACCGGCGACGGGTGATGGGAGACGCGCGCTTCGACCAGGTGTGGGCCCGCGCGCGGGGCGTCGACCGCGCCTCGTCCCTGCTGAGCCTGTTCGATGGATTTGACGGCGTCACGCTCGTCGCCGGCTCCACCTGGCCCGCGGACGAGGAGCGCCTCGTCCCCGCCCTCGCATCGCTGATCGAAGCCGGCCACCGACTCCGCGCCATCCTGGTCCCGCACGAGCCCACGCTGGCGCACGTGGAGGCACTGGAGGCGCGGCTGCGCGGGGCCGGGATCACCGACGCCTTCCGCCTGTCCCAGGTGGCGGTCGGCGCGCTGGCGGGGACGGCGGTCGTCGTGGACCGCGTGGGCGTGCTGGGCGACCTGTACGCGCTGGCGGACGTGGCATACGTGGGGGGCGGATGGGGCACGGCCGGGCTGCACAGCGTGCTGGAGCCGGCCGCGTTCGGCGCACCCGTGCTCTTCGGTCCGCGCCACGCGAATGCCCGCGAGGCCGCGGAGCTCATCGCGCGCGGTGGCGCCTTCGAGCTGTCCCCGGACCAGTCGGCCGCCGCGCGCATCCTCCCGCTGATCGAGGACGCCGCCCGCCGCCGCGCCGCTGGCGACGCGGCCCGCGCGTACGTCGAGGCGAACATGGGCGCGGCGGAACGCGGCGCCGAGATCATCGAGTCGCTCCTGGCCCGCCGCTGATCCCCCATCACGCGAAAAAAGGACGAGCCCCTCA
>NZ_DASURI010000549.1:0-6927 GCF_036280135.1 Longimicrobium sp. | reverse complement strand
GCAACGACGCGTTGTACGAGCCGTCCGTGAGCGGCCGCGAGCGGGGCGACTACGACGGCCACGTGATGCGCACGAGCGCGTACACGCACACGCGCCAGCACCCGCTGCAGACCCTGCTCACGCTGGGGCTCATCGGCGGCGGCGCGTACCTGCTCCGCCGCAGCGGCCTGCTGGGGCAGATGAACGACACCGTCCGCGCGCGCCTGGGACGCGAGGAGACGCCGGCGGACGAGACGCAGGCCCGCGCCGACCGCGACATGCGCCACGTGCTGCGCCACCTGGAGCGGCTGGGCGGCACGCCCCTGGAGACGCTGTCGGCGGACGAGGCGCGGATGCAGCCCACGCCCACGCACGCCGTCCTGGCGCTGCTGCGCGAGCACGGCACCACGCCGGCGCCGCTGCCCGTGGCCAGCGTGGTGGAGCGGACGATCCCCGGGCCGGGCGGCGAGATCCCCGTGCGCGTGTACGTGCCGCACGGCGAGGGCCCGTTCCCCGTGATCGTCTACACGCACGGCGGCGGATGGGTGATCGCCACCAACGACACGTACGACGCCTCCGCGCGCGGGCTGTGCGACGCCGTGGGCGCCTTCGTCGTGAGCGTGGAGTACCGCAAGGCGCCGGAGCACAAGTTCCCGGCCGCGCACCAGGACGCGTTCGCCGCGTACCACTGGGTGCTGCAGAACGCCGAGGCGCTGGGCGGCGACCCCACGCGCGTGGCCGTGGCGGGCGAGAGCGCGGGCGGCAACCTGGCCGTGTCCACGGCCATCCTGGCGCGCGACAACGGCATCCAGCCGCCGGCGCACGTGCTGGCCGTGTACCCCATCGCCGACGGGCACACGGACTCGCCGTCGTACGTGGAGAACGCGGACGCCAAGCCGCTGAACGCGGCCATGATGCGGTGGTTCTTTGACCAGTACCTGCGGACGCCGGCGGACGCGGACCACGCGCTCATCTCGCTCGTCCGCGCGGACCTGCGGGGGCTGCCCGCCACCACCATCATCACGGCGGAGATCGACCCGCTGCGGTCGGACGGCGAGCGGCTGGCGCAGGCGCTGGAGGCCGCGGGCGTGGACGTGACGTACCACACGCACGACGGCGTGACGCACGAGTTCTTCGGGATGGCCAACGTGGTCAAGAAGGCCGCGAAGGCGCAGGCCCAGGCCGCCAAGGCGCTCAAGGCCGGCCTCGCCGCTCCGTCGCTCGCCAGCCGGTAAAGGCGTAACGGCGAACGGCATTCTCACGCAGAGGGAGCAGAGGCAGCAGAGTACTTCGTCGCGCGATGAAGTCCTCTGCTGCCCCTGCTCCCTCTGCGTGATTCAATTCTGTTGTTCTGGAGGCGGATCGAGGGCTACGCGGCCGGCGCGGAGGGCGGAGATCTCCAGGTACACGTGCAGCTCGTGGGGCGCGGCGGCACGGACGCGCTGCTCCAGCCCGTCGATGGCGCTCAGCACCTCCTGCCGCGTCAGGCCGGGCGCGAACGTCACGTCCAGCGCCACCAGCACCTCGCTGGGCGACAGCTGCAGCGTGCGGATGCGCCGCACGTCCGCGATCTCCGGCACCGCAGCCGCTTGGGTGATGCGGTCCACCACCTCCTGGTCCGCCCGCTCGCCGATCAGCAGCCCCTTGCTCTGCACCAGCAGCACCACGGCCACCCCCGCCAGCACCAACCCCACGCCGATGGATGCGGCGCCGTCCAGGTAGGGGTTCTGGTAGCGGTGCCCCAGGTACACGCCCAGGAACGCCAGGGCGATGCCGATCATGTCCGCCGTGTCTTCCAGCACCACGGTGAACAGCGTGGGGTCCTTGCTCTCGCGGATGGTGGCCCAGAAGCCCCGTCCCGCCGCGTGCCGGCGGAACTGCCGGTATCCCACGATGAAGGACGAACCGTCGAAGAACGCGGCGAAGCCCAGGACGATGTAGTTCCAGTGCGGGTCGCGGATGGGCTCGGGATGCAGGATGTGCGTCACGCCCTCGTACACGGACATGCCGCCGCCCAGCGCGAAGAAGAGGATGGCGACGATGAGCGTCCAGAAGTACAGCTCGCTCCCGTGGCCGAACGGGTGCTGCGTGTCCGCCGGGCGGCGGGCGCGGCGGCGGCCCAGCAGCAGGAGCATGCCGTCCGCTGAATCCACCAGCGAGTGCACGCCCTCGGCGACCATGGCGGAGCTGCCGGTGAACGCCGCGGCCGTGAACTTGGTGGCCGCGATGGCCACGTTGGCGCCGATGGACGCGTAGATCGCCGCGCCGGACTCCTCCGCCATCCCGCTCTCCGCCTGTGATTCAGCCTTCTGCCCCCCATGCGGGTCCGTCCCGCGGCGCCGCCGGCGGCAAGACGCACGCCGGTTCGCCGGCAGAGCGTGAGACGTGCGCTTCGTTCGTGATGGGGGGCGGGCTCCGCGCGGGGCGCCCCCTCCGCTCGCCTAGGCTCGCACCTCCCCCAATAACCCCTGGGGGAGGTTGGAAAGGCAGGAGGCCTCTACGCGCGACGGCCGGTCGCGACCGGAGGAATCAGCAGGAGGACGGCGTCCCTTGGTAGAGGGCTGCTTTCGGCGAGGGGACGGCATCCGTTTTTTTTTCGGAAGGGCAGGATGGCGGCGCCGGGCGCGGAAGGTTGCCCAGGCAGAGCATCCACCTGATCGCGATCGGGAAAAGGCGGCCTGGGCAGGAAGGCGACAGACTGGCTGGGCTTCGTGCCTCCGTGATCGGGACCGTGGCTCGGATGCAAGATCCTTCGTCGCCGCCATGGATCACGCCCGGGGCGGCGTCAGCGCGGCGGCTCCTCAGGATGACGCATCTCGCGGAGGGCGGAGAGGGGTTCGTGCACGGGTGAGTGCCGGGCGCGGCGCGACCAGATTCTTCCGTCGGCGCATCCGCTACGGGATGGCCCCAGCCGCGCCGACGTCAGAATGACAGCACGGGACGGAACACGTTGTCGCGGTTCGACGAAAACACATCGGCGGCTTCCCTCGATCCCAGAGAAGCCGCCGATGCGCATCATCCGATCTCGTTTGCGGTTACTGCAGCCAGGGCATGCGCGGGGGGACGGCGGGCTCGCGGAACACGCCATCGCCCAGGAAGGCCCACGCGTTCATGTCCGCCAGCGCGCTGTAGAAGTAGAACGAGAACCCGTTCACCCCGTGCGCGCGGCCAATGCGCACCTGCTTGGTGATCTCGTCGCGCCCCAGCCCGGGCAGCACGCCCGCGTAGACGTGGCGGCCGCTGGGACGCATGCCCTGCACGTGGTCCGCGATCATGCAGTCCCAATCGGGATTGGGCTCCTGCCCGGGACGGAGCGGCCGGTACGAGCAGCGCTCGGGCGCCACGCGGAAGTAGGTCATGGGCACGGCCACGTCGAGATATCCGCCGCTGGCCCATCCCCACGTGTCCTGGAAGAACTGCCCCACGCCGCTGGACGACGGCCAGCCGAAGCGCGTGCGGTCGTAGATGGGCCACACGGCCGCCGAGAGCGGCACCGCGCGAACGGCGTGGATGCTGTCGTGGGTCTCCTGCACCATGCGGCTCACGAGGTCGCGCCGAAAGCGCGCCCAGTCCTGCGGGTTGGCCGCGGGGTCCCGGCCGAACTGCGCCAGCGCCGCCGGGTCCCACCCGTAGTCCGCGCCGGGGTAGCGGATGCGGTCCAGGTGAATGCCGTCCACCTCGTAGCGCCGCACGATGTCGGCGGCCACGCGCGCCAGGTGCGTGCGCACGCCCGCGTGCGCCGGCGACAGGTAGACGTACTCCTCGCCGTTGGGGCAGCGCATGGGGCGGCCGGCGCGCGTGTGCATGGCCCACTCGGGGTGGTCCACCAGCACGTGGTTGGGCTGCCCGGGGGCGCTGGGGCGCAGGCGCGCGCAGGTGGAGCCGTCGTTGGACTCCCAGCCCGAGAGCCCGTTGATCCACGCGTGCAGCTGCAGCCCGCGCGCGTGTGCCTCGCGGACGGCCACCTCCAGCGGGTCCCACGTGGGCACGCCGCCCAGCCGGTCGCACAGGCGCGTGGAGCACGGGTCCAGCTGCGAGCGGTAGCGGGCGTCCCACGGGCCGCGCACCTGGAAGTAGACGATGTTGAAGTGCGCCCGCGCCGCGTTCTCCATCACCTGGCGGATGGTGGCCGCGCTGCCGTAGTCCCAGCGGTTCACCCACAGCGCCCGCCCCTCCTCCATCACCGCCGGCCTGGGCGCGGCGGACTCGGCGGCGGGAGCGGCGGACGGCGTGGCGGCAAAGGCGGGCGCCACGAGCGCGGCGGCGGCCAGCGGCGTGTCCGTGGACGGGGCGCTTGGCGCGCGGAGCGCCGTCCCCGCCAGGGCGCCGATCATCAGCGCGGGGGCGGCGGCCAGCAGGGCGTACAGCGACTTCTGGGTCATGCGCGAAAACGTGCGGCCGGCCCGGAAAGGCGCGGCGGATGAGCTGCCAGGGGCCCGCGCGGGCGGGCCGAGAATGCGTCAGGGGGGCAATCCGGATGCGCGGCGGCGGGAGAAGCCGCGCTCGCATCAACGATGGCCCCATCGCCGTCCCCCGTCAAGCCGCTGCGGTCAAAGCAGATGGATGCGCCGCGCCCACGCCTCGCCCCCCGACGCGCCGCCCGTTCGCACGCGCCGCGCCAGCGACGGCCCATGGAACCGGGTCCTCCGGCCCGGCGCATCGGCGGACCGCGCGAGTTGCGCCGTTTTCGAACTGTCGACAAAGCGCACGGAGTGGAGAATCAGGTTGTATCGCCTTTGGGATGCATCGTGTCAAATCGTTTCGGAACAACCGTTTGCAGCGTTCGGTTCTGGTCCGCGATTTGCCAAACCCCTCGCCCACTCGAACCCGGTCCGCGGCGTGGACCCGGCGAAGGCACCCTGCGCATCAACCGGTGCTTTCGGGCTGTTCCACGCACGTCGGAGACGGATTGTGGCGTACCCGTGTGGAGGTGAGGTGTGCGATGAAGGCGTGGTGGATGGTACTGCTGGCCGCGCTGCCCCTGGCGGCGTGCGAGGACGTGTTCGGTTCCGACGACAACGACGGTGACGACGGCGGCGCGGTCTACACCATGAACAACGCGGCGAGCGCCAACTACATCCTGGTGTACGACCGCGACGACGACGGCTCGCTCACGCGGATGGACTCCGTGTCGGCCGGCGGCCAGGGCAGCGGCCCGCACCCGGTGTTCGGCACGGACCCGCTGGAGTCGCAGGACGCGCTCATCCTGAGCGACGACAACCGCTGGCTCTTTGCGGTGAACGCGGGCAGCAACTCCGTCAGCTCGTTCCGCGTGGACGACGAGGGATCCATCACGCGGGTGAGCACGGTGAGCTCGGGCGGCACCATGCCCGTGAGCCTGGCGGCGCGCGGCAACGTGCTGTACGTGGTGAACGCCATGGGCGGCGGCAGCGTCAGCGGGTTCCGCGTGGGCACGGACGGCACGCTCACGGCCCTGGCCGGCAGCACGCGGGCGCTGAGCGGCGCGGCCATGCCCGGCCCCGGCAGCATCCGCATCAGCCCCGACGGGCGCACGATGGTGGTTACCGAGAAGCCGACCAACCGGCTGGTGCTGTACGGGCTGGGGACGGACGGCATCCCCACGTCGGGACCCACGGTGGTGAGCTCGCCCGGGCCCACACCGTTCGGCGCGGACTTCGACATGAGCGGCCGCTACATCCTGAGCATCGGCAACATCGGTCCCAACCGGGCGGCGGTGCCCGACGGCAGCGCGGCGGGCTCGCTCACGTTCCCCACGAGCACGGCGGCCACGGTCATCAGCGGGTCCGTGCCCACCACGGAGACGGCCGCGTGCTGGGTGCAGATCACGCCGGACGGCCGCTTCGCGTACACCACGAACACGGGCAGCGGCAGCATCACGGGCTACTCCATCGGCGGCACGGGCGCGCTCACGCGGCTCACGGCCGACGGCCGCACGGGCGACACGGGGATGAACTCCATGCCGCTGGACATGGCCTACGCCGACGGCTACCTGTACGCGCTCACGTCGGGCGACCGCGGCATCGACGTCTTCCGCGTGAACACGGACGGCTCGCTCACGGCCATGGCGTCGGCCGGCGTCATGAACGTCTTCCCCGTCAGCGTGACCGGCCTGGCCGCGTTCTGACGGCGGACGGACGGCGCAGGGGATGAACGGAGCCAGGCCTCCCGCACCACGCGGGAGGCCCGGTTTTCGTTCGATGATGATGCACGGAGAATCTCACACGAGGCCTGCGGCCAACGGAGTCAACGGGTTTCTTTCGATCCGTTACCGTTCCCTCCGTTGGCCGAAGGCCCCGTGTGAAATCCTTCCGTAGAGCCCTCCGCGCGCGGCACTCAGGGTTTGCCCGGATGAAGGCAAGGGCGGGGATTCCGCCGAAGCACATCAGCCCTCCCCGGACGGGCCGGGGAGGGCTGATGCGTCGAGCGGATCCTGATCGGCCGATTACCGCGCGGCGGCGCCGCGAAGGGAGCGGACGAACTCGGCGGCCAGGTCCTGCGTGTCTTCCGCCGCCCCGGCCGGCTCGGCCGCGGCGGGCGTCTCGATGTTGCGCTTGCGGCGCGCCGCGTCCAGCACCGTGTCGCTCAGGATCACCACCTGGCCCTGGCCGCGCTTCTGGGCCAGGTCGCGGGCGGCCTCGGCGGCCTTTTCGGCGCGGGGCCAGTCGCGCAGGCTGCTGGCCCCGTGCGCCAGCTCCAGCAGCGCCTGCGAGGCCGCCGCCAGCTTCTCCCGGTCGTCGGAGTTCCACACCATCTCCCACGCCTCCTCGAAGGTGGCGCGGTCCCCCAGGGCGCCCGAGGCCCGGCCCAGGTTGCCGGCGCACAGCAGGCGCTCGCCCGCGTCCACGAAGTGCGGCAGCACGGCGCGAAACACGTCCAGCGCCGGCTCGAAGCGGCCCTGGCCCATCCAGAAGTACGCCACGTCGTGCGCCAGGGCCGGCAGCTTGGGGTGACGGGGTCCGTAAGCCC
>NZ_DASURI010000548.1:0-3507 GCF_036280135.1 Longimicrobium sp. | reverse complement strand
CTCACGGGATGAAGGCGACGGGTGCAGGATCCGGGGTACTCTGCTGCCTCTGCTCCCTCTGCGTGAGAATGCAGTTGATCTGTTGATCAGTTGCGGACGACGATGCGGCCTTCCTTGATGACCGCGCTCACCTTGCGCGCGTCGCGGATGTCTCGCAGGGGATCGCCGTCCACCAGCAGGAAGTCGGCACGCAGACCGGGCTGGATGGTGCCGAACTCGCCCTCGCGGCCCAGCCACCGCGCCGCGTTCACCGTGGCCGAGCGCAGGATGTCGGCGTTGGGGATGCCGGCCGCCGCGTACGCCTCCATCTCCTCGTTCAGGCTGCCGCCGTCCGTGCCGGCCAGCAGCATCACGCCCATCTCGTGCGCCCGGCGAACGAAGCGGCTCATCCGCCGGTACGACTCCGACGCCGTCGCGAAGTCCTCCAGGCTGAACCGCGCCCGGTCGCGCTCGCCCACGCGCTGCACCGTGAGCGTGGGGTCCAGCGCCACCCCGCGCGCCGCCATCAATCGCAGCAGGTCGCCCATCTCCGCGCCCTCGGGGTCGATGGCCCACCAGTCCGCCTGCATGCGGGCCAGGGGCGCCCGGTCGCGGTCCAGCGTCTCGTCCTCGCCCTGCGGCTGCGCGTCCAGCGGCAGCACGTCGCGCCACACGCGGATGTGGCTGAAACCCTCGATCCCCGCGTCGATGGCCTCGCGCAGGCTCGTCCGCACCCCGATGTGCCCCGTCACGGGCAGCCCCTGCCGCTCCGCCTCGGCCAGCACCGCGCGGGCCACCTGCGGGTCCAGCAGGAAGTACAGCTTGAGCAGGTCCACGCCCTGCTCCTTGAGCGCCCGCACCAGCGCGGCGGCGTACGCGGGGTCCTCGATGGCCACGTCCACCATGGGGTGGTAGCCGCCCGGCGCGTCGATGAGCGGGCCGGCGGAGTAGATGGTGGGCCCCAGCACCACGCCCAGCCGGTTGGCGTCCTTGAAGCTCATGCTGCTGCTGATGGCCGCGCCGGGATCGCGCACGGAGGTGATGCCGCGCGCCACCAGCCGCTCGCCCTGGAAGGGAAACCAGTAGTGCGCGTGGTTGTCCACCAGGCCGGGGAGGAGCGTCTTTCCAGCCGCGTCCAGCACGGGCAGCCCGGCCTCCGGCGTGCCGCGGTGCACCCGGACAATGCGCCCGCCGCGCACCTCCACCGTGGCGTTCTCCATCACCCGGTCGCCGTCCGTGCCCGTCCACACCCGGGCGTTGGTGATGGCCAGGTCGCCGTCCGCCCGCGCCGGGAGCGCCAGCGGCGCGCGAAAGGGGATGGGCGCCGCCGTGCCGCCCGCCAGGTCGATGCGGTACAGCCGCCGCCCGTCCGCCAGCACGGCGAACCGGCCGGCCCCGTCCACCGTCAGCTGCTTTTGCCCGTACGGGCTCACGTGGACGGCGCGGGGGGCGGCGGCGCCCGTCTGCGCCATGACCGTGTCGACGCCGTTCTGCCCCACGATCCACATCCGCGTGCGCCCGTCGCGGCTCCACGCCACGGAGAACTCGTTGCGCGCGGGTGTCTCCGTCAGCCGCGCGGGGCGCAGCGAGTCCAGCGCCATCACGTACAGGTCCGCGCCGCCGTACCGCCCGCTTTCCAGGAAGACGGAGTCCGCCCGGGGCGACAGCGCGAACGACCACTCGTGCCAGTTCTGCGTCTGCGTGAGCTGGCGGGACTCGCCGCCCGTGCGGGGCAGGCGCCAAAGGTGCGCGTCGTACTGGCCGCGCGTGAGCACGTAGAACAGCTCGGAGCTGGACGGATGGTACTCGATGTGTCCCAGCCCGCCCTCCACCTCGCGCACCAGGGTGGAGACGCCCGTAGCCAGGTTCATCTCCATGATCGCGTCGGTGGACGGCGTCTGGTGCGCGTACGCGATGAACTGCCCGTTCGGCGACCACGCCGGCCGTTCGTCCCACCCGGCGCCCGTGGTGAGCTGCACGGCGTCCCCGCCGCCCACGGGGAGCAGGAACAGCTTGCCCAGCACGCTCATGGCGATCCACCGGCCGTCCGGCGACAGGGCGGGGTCCATGGCCCCGCGCTCGATCACCTCCGTGCGCGTGCCCGCCGGCGCCATCTGCGCGCTCGCGGCCTGCTGCGCCGGTGCGGTGGAGGGGGATGCGCCGGCCGCGAGCAGCGTCGCGGCGGTGAGGAAGAAGGTCCTGCGGATCATCGGTTTCGGGTCGGCGAGGGGTGGGGGGACAGGTGCCGGATGGTAAAGAAATAGCACCCGTGAGGATCGTCGTGCAACGTGCGCGATCGCTGTCGCACGTTCGTCTCAGGATGGGATGCGGGGCGGGGTTGGGAGGGAATAGGGATGGGGATGGGTGAGCCCGTGGCTCGGCGCGAGAGAGGGATGGATCGCGCCGGGAGCAACCCGCCCCTCCCCCGGCCCCTCCCCGCTCGTTCCTCGCGGAGAGGGGAGACCTGCGGTCCGTTGCCGCCGAGTCGGCGCCCAGCGAGCGGTGCGTCAGAGCCGGGAGATTCGGGGGAAACGGTGCCCACGCGGAGGGATAGAAGGCGGGCGGTCGGGCGAGTCGCGCGGAAGGCCGAGCCCGCGCCGAGCGAATGAATTCGCCGCTGGAAAGGCACGAAGTCCGCCTGCGCGGACTGCACCGCGGCCTCTCTGCCGCGGACGCACGCACCATCGCCGGGTGACGGCCCGCGTTTGTGGTTGAAGCCTCGTTCGCGGAGCGCGTCGGCGCGAGACGGGGCTTTCCGCTGTCCCAGCGGCGGATTCATCCGCTCCGGCTGGGGCTGCGCCTCCGCGCTTGATCCCTACTCTTGCCGCTCAGGCTGGGAGCGCGCCTTTACCCTCCGAGCCCGTCCGCCCCCAACGCGATATCCCGAATACGCACACCGATGCGCTGGCGCGGCACGGCGGGGATCGTCAGTTTTCAGGCTCATCTTCCCGCGCCGCCCCATGCCCCCGCACCGGCCGGGAAATCCACCGTTTTCTCCTACCGGAAAGGCCCTCCCATGCGCTCACGCTGGACCCGTCCCACGCTGGCCGCGCTGCTGCTGGCCGCGGCGGCGTGCGCGGACCAATCGCCCACGGCGCCGGCGCTCGCCGTCCCCGCCGGCGCCCCCGCGCGCAATGTGCTGGAGCCGTACAACGGCAAGATCCGCGTCGGCGTGGTGCCGGCCGCCACGTCGGTAAAGATCGGCGCCACGGTGGCGTTCGATGTCCGCGAAAAGGGCACGAACGCGTACCTGGTCAGCGGACTGGCCAACGAGCAGGTGACGGTCACGTTCAACACGGGCTACCCCGTGGCCACCAACAACCGCCGCCTGCAGGTGGTGTGCACCACCAGCGCCACGGACCGCGACCAGCGCGTGGCGGCGGGCACGGCGGCCGGCTTTCCGTCCGCGTGGGAGTACGTGGCCGCGTCCAGCTGCTGGCGCGTGTACATCGGCGAGCGGCCGCTGCCCATCGACGCCACGGCCGAGGCCACGTACAAGCAGAACGTCATCAACGCCGGCCTGGCCAC
>NZ_DASURI010000547.1:0-5200 GCF_036280135.1 Longimicrobium sp. | reverse complement strand
TGCCGGCCGTGTACACCTCGCCCACCGCCAGGTCCGGGCACACCGCGAAGGCGAGCTGGCCCGTGCGCGAGCCGGCCGTGGCCGTGACCGTGGCCCATCCCGGCGCCAGGGCCGACAGGCTGCCCGCGTTGTCGATCGTGGCCACGGCCAGGTCCGAGCTGGCCCACGAGACCGCGCCGCCCACCGAATCGCCGTAGACGTTGCGCACCACCGCGTTCACCTGCGTGGAGGCGCCCTCCAGCAGCGTGTCCTGGGGAACGGAAAGGTCCACCCATCCATCGGGGTGCTGCACGGCGGCCATCACGTACACCGTAAAGCCGAACGAGCCCACCGCCGCGGGAAGGTCCATGGCCCACGTGACGGGCGCGGACACCGCGTTGGGCTGGATGACCTCGTTGTACTGGAAGTACGCCTGGTCGGCCTGCATGAGGAAGTCGCGGTGGACGTTGCCCGCGAGCTCCACCACGCCGCCCATGTCGCCGCTGGTGGGGAACGGCTCCGTCTGGAAGAACACCATCACGCCCTTGGAGTCCATCGTGGACCCGTCGGTGGTGCCCAGCGCCTGGCCGATGAGGTTCTGCACCGTGACGTCGATGCTGAACGTCTCCGCCTGCGCGTCGTAGGTGTGGTTGCTGGCCGCGAGCCGCACGCGCAGCCCCTGGTTGCCCACCACCAGCCCCCGGGCGGACCCCGTGGACAGGGCGTCACCGCACTGCATGTCGCCGGTGGCAACGGTCACGTTGCACTGCACGCGCGCCATCTCCACGGGCGCGGACGGAGCCAGGGGCGACGGGTCCGTCGCCGTGGGTCCCGCGTCGCAGGCGGCCAGCGCCGAACACAGCACGGCGGCCAAAGCCGCCCGGTGCCTGAGGAAGGTCATCTGTTTCAGGAAAGTGGGGAAACGGCACGCGCGCCAGGCGCGGCAGGGAGGGAGATAAGGGTATCAGGTCCAACAACTTGGCAATTTTTCGCAATTTCGTCAATGGCTGCGCTTCTTTGGGAACATCGCACGGGCACCCCTCGAAGGCCGTCCGATCCGTCCAGGACGAGCACCGTTTCGGGCGCAGACCTGCTACGATCCGCCGTAGCAAACACATCCACGATCCGCCGGTCAGCCCAGGGCCAGGGGCGCGTGGAGCTGCCGCCGGCGGCGGCCGGAAAGCCAGCCGTGCGCGAACAGCACGGGTCCCACGCCCCAGTACGCCAGCCCCGCCCACAGCGGCCCCCGGTCGCCGCCGAACCACGCCAGGACGACGGAGACGAGCGCGATGCCCACGTTCAGCAGGCTCTCGCGGACGTTGTCCAGCGTGTCGTAGCGCTCCGTCGGGGACAGGTCCAGCGCGTCGCGCAGGCGGTACGCGTGCAGGTGCATGAGCGCGAAGAGGAGAAAGACGGCCAGGTATCCCCCGCTGAAGACGGTCATCAGCAGGGGCCATTGGCCGGCGCTCAGGACGAGCACGCCGTCGTGCGTCTGCAGCCAGGGCTGGTTGCCCTTCATGATCTCCACGACCATGGAGAACACGAAGCGCAGGGGATACACGAAGAACACGATGACGAACAGCAGCACCGCGTTCAGCACGATGGTGGCCGTGTCGTTCAGCCCGTAGCGGCGAAAGAAGCGGTACTGGTTGTACCACACCAGGAAGAGGATGGCGAAGCAGAGCGCGAACACCACCAGCCCGCCCATGGCCTGGAACAGCGCCGTGGCCGTGCGGGGCGGGTCCAGCGATACGACGAGCAGCGTGATGGCAAAGCCGAACACGGCGTCGCTCAGCGCCTCCAGCCGCGACACCTCGTGTCCCCGCCAGCGAAAGCCGTTGGCCTCCACGGTGCGCCCGTCCATCATCCGTTCGCGGATCATCGGCTTTCGAGGAGAGGAGGGAGGAACTGCATTTTCACGCAGAGGGAGCAGAGGCAGCAGAGTACTTCAGTCCGCGCCGAACCGGGGTACTCTGCTGCCTCTGCTCCCTCTGCGTGAAAAAGGCTGTTGGTCTCTTCAGCGGGGGCCGCGCGTGCAGCAGATGTGCTCCACCTCGTCCGGGTCCACGGGCACGCCGCGGGTGAGCACCTCGGGGCCGTCCGCCGTCACCAGCACGTCGTCCTCCAGCCGGATGCCGATGCCGCGCAGGTGCTCCGGCACGTCGTCCGCCACGGGGATGTACAGCCCCGGCTCCACCGTGAGCACCATCCCGGGCGCCAGGGGCAGCGGCTCGCCGTCACGGTCGCGGTAGACGCCCGCGTCGTGCACGTCCAGCCCCAGCCAGTGCGACGTGTTGTGCATGAAGAAGCGCTTGAACCCCGTCTCTTCCTCGATCAGCGCGTCCACGTCGCCCTCCAGCAGCCCCAGCGACACCATCCCCTCCACCAGCACCCGGCGCGACGCCTCGTGCACGGCCGTCATGGGCGCGCCCGGCCGCGCGGCCTCGATGCCCGCGTCCAGCGCGCGGTGCACCACGTCGTACACGGCGCGCTGGTCCGGCGTGAACCGGCCCGACGCGGGAAACACGCGCGTGATGTCGCCGCAGTAGAACCCCACCTCGGCACCCGCGTCCACCAGCACCAGCTCGCCCTCGCCGATGCGCCGCGCGTTGGTGACGTAGTGCAGGATGGTGCCGTTCTCCGCCGCGCCCACGATGGGCGGAAACGCCGTGCCGCTGTCGGGCGCGTGCGCGCGAAAGACGGAGTCCAGCAGGGCCTGGAGCTCCCATTCGCCCACGTCCGGGCCGCCGGCGCGCATGGCCGCCAGGTGGCCCCGCGCGGAAAGCTCCGCCGCCTCGCGCATGAGCGCGATCTCGCCGGGCTCCTTGATGAGCCGCATGGGGTCCAGCACCTGCGCGGGATCCCGCAGGTCCCACGGGCCCTTGCCGGAGCGCGGCCGCGTGCCGCGAAAGCGCGTCAGCAGCCCCAGCATCCGCCGGTCCATCTCCCCGCCGTCGCCCAGCAGGCCGTACCACAGCGCATCGGCCGGCTCCACCAGGTCCTTGAGCCGCTCGTCCAGCTCCTCGACGGGGTACGCCGCGTCCGCGCCGAACCGCTCCCTGGCCCCCTCCACGCCGGCGCGGAGCCCCGACCACGTCTCCTTCTCCGGGTCGCGCGGGCGGACAAAGAGCGTAAAGCGGTGCTCCGGGTCGTGCGGCGTGAGCACGGCCACGGCCCCCGGCTCCAGGAAGCCCGTCAGGTAGAAGAAGTCGCTGTTCTGCCGGTACGGGACGTCCGTGTCGCGCGACTTCATCAGCTCCGGCGCGGCGGCAAACACGGCCACCCCCTGGCCCACCTGCTCCAGGACGGCCTCGCGGCGGCGGCGAAAGTCCTCCGGGCCAACGGCGTGCGCTGCGCCGTACGCGTCCGCAGTCGAACGGGCGTCGCCGGCGGCGTGGATGGTCTCGGTCATGGTCGTGGCGGAACCGGCAAAAAGGTGCGGCGGATGCGGATCATCGGCGCGCCCGCGGATGAGGGGCGCGCCGGGCTCACAGCTTAGGCGGGGGGCCGCGGGGACGCAACCTCGCGCGCGGCCGATCGGGCCCGGAGAGAATCCTGCCGCGCGGTGGCGGATCAGGGGCGCGCATTCTCCGCATCCGTTCCCGTTTGCGGCTTGCGCGATCCGGATGAAGTGACGATGTTCGTCGTCAAACGTCAGCAACTGGAGCAACCATTCCTCCCGGAGGCAGGCATGCGCAAGCTGAACCTGGACCTGGACGCGCTGGTGGTGGAGTCGTTCGCGACGGACCGCGTGGAGGCCGCGCGCGGCACCGTGCGGGCCAACGAGGCCGTGCTGGACAGCAACGTCTACAGCTGCAAGTCGTGCTTTTGTCCGTCGCACCACCAGTCGGAATGCTGCGCGGTCTACTGACCGCATCCCCACCCGCCGGGTGGCCGCACCCTTCGCGGCCGCCCGGTTTCGCTTTCACCGCAATCCGGAGCACCGACGATGAAGAAGCTCACGCTGAACGTGGACAGCCTGCGCGTGGAGTCGTTCGCGGCGGGCCAGGCCCTGCCCGCGCGCGGCACCGTGGAGGCCAACGAGCTGCTGGCGCCCACGGGCACCCGCTGTCCGTCGCACCACGCCACCGAGTGCTGCGCCACGGACGTCCTGCTCACCAACTGCTGCTGACGCCCGTCCGGCGTCTTTCCCCGCGCCGCCGCCCGCGCGGCGGCGCACCCCTCCCCCGCCCGCTCCGACCGGAGAACCACCATGCGCAAGCTCACGCTCCAGCTGGACGACCTGGCCGTGCAGTCGTTCGCGACCCACACCCTGCGCGGCCGCCGCGGCACCGCCCACGCGCACCTCGACACCGTGCTGCAGCCCGACGACGGCGGCGACGCGGGCGGCGCCACCGAGCCCGGCGGCGACTGCTTTACCTGCGAGCTCAGCTGCGGCCGCAACTGCTGAACGGCCGAGTGCGAGAGTGCGAGAGTGCGAGAGTGCGAGAGTGCGAGAGTGCGAGAGTGCGAGAGTGCGAGAGTGCGAGAGTGCGAAAGTGCGAAAGTGCGAAAGTGCGAAAGTGCGAAAGTGCGAAAGTGCGAAGTGGATGCGCTCTCGCACGGACGCTTGAGCAGACGAACCGGGATCGGAAGGTCGCGGGGCTCCCGAACGGTACGACCGATTGTCGCGAATCAGGCGGTCAGGTACGGAACCGGTTTGTTGTCGCACGTCGTTCGGCGGCGGGATGATCCGGTCAGGTCTTCGTCCGACGTTCTTCTCCCCCACATCGAGGCTCCCGTGAAGAAGCAGATCGCCGCCGTCTTCGGCGTGGCCGCGCTCGCCCTGCTGGGTGCGTGCGGCTCCACCCCCACCAGCAGCGCCGCCGCTCCCGACCGCATCCAGGCCGACGAGATGGTCGCGCCCTCGCAGGCGCCCCTGCCGCAGGATACGGCCACGCAGCGCGTCCCCAACATGATGGGGTCCGGCAACTAGCCGAACCCCGGTCGTTCGTGGCAGGCGCTTACTGGATGGGAATGCCCGTGAGCGCCGCGACGGTCCTGGAGGCCAGCTCCTGGTTCCGGCGGACCCGGGAGCGCGCCGTGGCGCCCCTGGGTATCTTCTTCGGGACGGCCTGCGCGTCCGCCGCCACTTCTACCTGCTGCATCTGCTCGGCGTACCGTGCCGCCAGCGCCACCCAGCGATCCCGGCGCGCGCGGTCGCCGGCCATCACCGCGCCGCGCGCCGCGTCCACCAGGGCCGGCGCATGGCGCACCGTCA
>NZ_DASURI010000546.1:0-25992 GCF_036280135.1 Longimicrobium sp. | reverse complement strand
GCGTGTGCGGGCGGGCGGCGGGGTCCCACAGCTCCTGGTAGGTGCCGTGCTCGCGGAGGGACCGGGCCAGCGCCAGGTACGACGCGTTGTCGCCGCCCCCGTGCGGGCTGGGGTCGATGGAGAGCAGCGCGAGCGCCAGGTGCAGCGCGGCGAGCGCCAGCGCCACGTGCGCGGGGCGGATGCGCGCCGTCCACGGCGCGGCGGGGGCACTGGCCGCGGCGGATGCGGCGCGCGCGGCCGCCCGGGCGGCGGGCCGGGACGTGCGGGACGGCTGCTGCGGCTGCTGCCTGGGACGGCGACTCACGTCGGGCGCGGGGGACCGGGATTGTGCGAGGGCGACGGGCGGGCGCCTGCGTCGCGTTGTGGCGGACGGGGAGTACGCGGAAAAGGTAGCGCGGCGCGCGGCGGTGGACAACGCGCGCGGCTCTGGACGGACGGCGCCGCGCAGGCGACATTTGTCGCCGCACGCACCGCCCCCCGTCCGCCTGACCCGCATCGACACCGCCGCACCGGGATGCCCGACTTTTCCACCACGTTCGCCAACCTGCTCAAGGCGCGCTTTCCCTACCTCTACGTCCCCACGTGGGAGGAGGAGCGCGTGCTGGGCACCATCCGCGACGTGGCGGGCGACGCCGCGCGCATCCGCACGCCCCGCCGCGTCGTCACGTGGACGTCCACGCAGGGGCTGCGCTCCGAGGGGTGGAGCGCGCCGGAGGGCACGGACGACTTCGTGGCCGCCCTGGAGGTGGTGGAGAGCTTCGCCGAGCCCGCCGTCTTCGTCTTTCACGACGCGCACCCCTATTTCGGCAGCGAGCACCGCAGCGGCGACGAGCACGTCATCCGCAAGCTCCGCGACCTGGTGCCCGTGCTCAAGGGCAGCCAGCCGCCCCGCAGCGTCGTCTTCGTGTCGCCCATCCTGCAGCTGCCGATGGAGCTGCAGAAGGACGTGACGGTGGTGGAGTTCGTCCTTCCCACGGCGGAGGAGATCCGCACGGTGCTGGACGAGATCATCCACGCCAACCAGGGCAGCGGCCGCATCGTCATCGACCTGCCGCCCACGGACGCCGAGCGGCTGGTGAAGGCCGCCGTGGGGCTCACGCTGCACGAGGCGGAGAACGCGTTCGCCCGGGCCATGGTGGCGGACGGGCGGCTGGACGCCAGCGACGTGGAGACGGTGCTGGAGGAAAAGCGGCAGACCATCCGCAAGAGCGAGATCCTGGAGTTCATCTCCAGCGACCTGGAGCTGCGGGACGTAGGCGGGCTGGAGAACCTCAAGCGCTGGCTGGACAAGCGCAACGCGGCGTGGATGGACGACGCGCGCGCCTACGGCCTGCCCTCGCCCAAGGGCGTGCTGATCACGGGCGTGCCGGGGTGCGGCAAGAGCCTGCTGGCCAAGAGCATCGGCGCGGCGTGGCAGCTGCCCCTGCTGCGGCTGGACGTGGGCCGCGTGTTCAGCGCGTACATCGGCAGCAGCGAGCAGAACATGCGCACGGCCATCGCCACGGCCGAGGCCATCGCGCCGTCCATCCTGTGGATCGACGAGATCGAGAAGGGGTTCGGGGGCGGCGACCGGGACGGGGGCACATCCACGCGCATCTTTGGCTCGTTCCTCACGTGGATGCAGGAAAAGACCAAGCCCGTCTTTGTCATCGCCACGGCCAACAACATCGACCGGCTGCCGCCGGAGCTGCTGCGCAAGGGCCGCTTCGACGAGATCTTTTTCGTGGACCTGCCCACGCGCTCGGAGCGGATGCAGATCTTCGGCGTCCATCTCACGAAGCGGCTGAAGAACCCGCAGGTGCTGGGCGACTTTCGCATCGACGCGCAGGCATGCGAGCGGCTGGCGGGGCTCACGGAGGGCTTCGTGGGCGCGGAGATCGAGCAGGTGGTGATCGCGGGGCTCTTCGAGGCGTTCAGCGAGCGTCGGTCCGTGCGGATGGCGGACTTCGAGCGGGCCGTCCAGGAGACGGTGCCCCTGTCGGTGACGCAGGCGGAGGAGATCCGCGCCATCCGCGCCTGGGCCAGCGTGCGCGCCGTGGCCGCCACCCCGCGTGACGGCCGGGCGGAGTACACGGACTTTGCCGGTGCGTCGGCCGCCGGGGACGGCGGTGCGCCTTCGGCCGGGGCCGCGCCCGCGCCGCCGCCGGACATCAGCGCGTCGCGCGGCGGCCGGGCCGTCGACTTCTGATCCGCATCCACGACACACGCTTCATCGGGAACCGAGACAGACGATGGCGATCGAAGACCGCAGCCTGGCGTGGCGCTGGGGCCAGTCGTGGTACCTGCTGCTGACCCTGCCGTTCGGCATCACGTCGTGGATGGCGTTCCTCTACATGGGGATGCGCGCGCGCCGGTGGGGCTGGATCCTGTGGGGCGTGGTGTACCTGGCGGCCGTCGTCCGCATCCTGGGCTACTCCAACGCGGCGGGGCCCAACGCCACGCCCGCGGACGAGGAGGCGATGGGGATCGCCATCCTGCTGCTGTGGCTGGTGTCGGCCGTCCACGCGCTCCTGTCGCGCAACGCGTTCCTGCGGGCGCTGGACGAGCGGCAGGGCGGCACCCAGTCGTACGCCGCCCCCGCCGACCCGCCCCGTGCGTACGCGGATCCGTACGCGGCCGTCCGCGCGGCGGACACTACGCCCGCGCGGGGCGACTTCGCGATCTTCGCGCGGCCCGCTCCCGCGCCGTCCGCCCCGCGAGGCCCCCTCCCGCCGCCGATCCCGCAGGCCGCGCCTCCGCCGCTTCCGCAGTCCGCGCCGCCGCCCCTCCCGCGGAGCGCACCCGCCGCGCCGCCCCCGCTGCCGGACGCGGGCACGCAGACGCCGCCTCCGCAGCCGTTCAGCGGGCCGGCGCCGTTCAGCGGGACACGCCCGTTCGGAGACGACAGGGACCGCCGGGAGCCGCCCGCGCCGCCTCCGCCGCCGCGCCGGCCTGGTCGCCAGGTCGACTACTAAAGCAGAACTGCATTCTCACGCAGAGGGAGCAGAGGCAGCAGAGTACTTCATCGCGCGACGAAGTACTCTGCTGCCTCTGCTCCCTCTGCGTGAACAATGTCGTTACGGAGCTTGGCCTTCGCGCGGATTCGGCGTATCTTTGGATGCGGCTTGCGGGTGCGCGGAAACGTTCCGCCCCGCGGCCGGGTATCTCTCCGCGCAGGACGTACTCGCGCGACCTTCCCACGGACCGACATCGGATGAAGCTGAAGTCCCTTGCCGCCGCCCTGGCGCTGACGCTCGCGTCGGCGGCCACCGCGGCGGCCCAGCTGCGGATCGACATCAACATCCCCGCCAACCGGCTGCAGGTGCTGGACGGGGACAGCGTCATCCGCACGTATCCCGTCAGCGTGGGCAAGGCGGGGCACGACACGCCCGACGGCGAGTTCACCATCGGCCGGGCGGAGTGGAACCCGTCGTGGCGCCCGCCGGAGAACCGCGAATGGGCCCGCGACGCGCAGTTCACGCCACCCGGGCCCAACAACCCCATGGGCCGGGTCAAGCTGTTCTTCGCGCCGCTGTACTACATCCACGGCACGCCCGACAGCGCCAGCATCGGCCAGCCGGCGTCGCACGGGTGCGTGCGCATGCGCAACCGCGACGTGATCGCGCTCGCCCGGCTGCTGCACCAGCACGCGGACCCCACCGTGGCCCCGACGGAGATCGACGGGATCCTGCGCCGCTCCGGCACCACGCGCTGGAGCACCTTTCGCGCGCCGGTCACGCTCACCATCCGCTACGAGCCCGTGGTGATCGAGGGCGACGAGCTCAAGGTGTACCCGGACGTGTACGACCGCCGCCGCGTCCACACCGAAGGCGTCATCCAGGCGCTGCTGTCCGCCGGCTACGAGGCGGGAAGCATCGACCGGCAGCAGATCCGCGCCGTGCTGCGCCGCGCCGGGCAGGCGGAGGGCACGTTCACCATCAAGGTCGCCGACGCCTTCACCGGCCTGCAGCGCCGCGCGGACCTCGCCGCCAACTAATCGGCCCGGATCGGGATGAACGAAGGAAGGACGGGACCGCGCGCGGTCCCGTCCTTCTGCTGTTTATCGCGTCATCCAGAGAGGATGTTGAACGCGCCGATGGGACATAAGCGTCATCCTGAGGAGCCGCCGCGTAACCCCTGTCCGTGCGCGGTCCATGGCGGCGACGAAGGATCTTGCCCGCGAATCTCGGGGCGAGCCCTCATGCAAGGGAATCCGCCTCCGAGTCTCGCGCACAAGATCCTTCGGTCGCGCCAAGGTTCTGCGTGCGTTCACGGTCCGCGCGGCGCTCCCTCAGGATGACGCATCGCGGACGCGGGCTTCTAAGGCGAGGCCCGCCCGGGCGCTTCGTCGGGAATCGGCCAGGTCCGCTTCAGCGCGCGGCGGGTGCCGGGCGCGAGTTCCACATGTCCAGGTGCATCCGCCAGCCCTCCGGCGTCCGCCGCCAGACGATGACGTACTTGCCGTAGTTGGGCCCCCACGCCGTGCCGTCGCGCTGGCCGGAGATCTCGTAGTTGCCGTAGTCGTACGCGTGATCGCCGTCGATGCGGATCTCGGTGGGCGTGGCCCGGTGCATCGTGACGCGCGAGCCCGGCGCCTGCGTCCAGTAGCGGCGGATGGCCTCGGACCCCCGCAGCGCCTCGGAGTTGCCGGGGAAGATCACGGCGTCCTCCGTGTACATCCGCACCATGGTCTCGATGTCGTTGGCCACGTACGCCTCGGAGAACCGGCGGCTCAGCTCCTGGATCCGCGCCACCTCCCCCTGGTCCGGCACCGTCTCGCGCAGGTTGATCTCGTGGGCCGACGTGACGCTGCACCCGCCCGCGGCCAGCACGCACAGGACGGGAACGATCAGGCGAAGACGGGTCATGCGATCTCCGGAATGGTGAGACAAGGATGATGTGAGCCGGGCAGCCCGGCATGGCGGCCGGCGGTGCGTCAGTCGTCCCGCGGGAAGGGATCCACCTCCACGCCCATGGACTGAAGCAGGTGCACGGCGTGCTTCGACAGCCCGCGGTCCAGCCGCTCCTGGATGTCGAAGATCTCGTCCGGCTGCAGGTGGTCCCAGAAGTTGCCCTCCTGGCCCGTGCGGATGCCCCGCGCGCTGCGCAGCTCGCCGGCGGTCCGCACGGTGGCCTGCACCAGGGCCGGATCCGGCGCCTGGTTCAGGAAGCCGAGCACGCGCGTGAGCGCCGCTTCGGGATCCGCGTTCAGGTCGCGGTAGGAAAGGAGCACGGCGTCGCGGTGCGTGAGCAGGGCGGGGGCCCAGCTGTTCACGTACTCGATCCACGGGCCCAGCCCCAGCCGCGGGTGCCGGATGAAGTCGCGCATGGAGCCGGAATACTCCGGCTTTTCCTGCGTGTAGTACACGTACGCGCTCACGATCACGTCGTACGCGTTGCGGGCCAGGTAGACCACCGGGTACCCGCGGTGCAGCTCCCACGAGTACGGCTGGTGGCACACGGCGGCCAGCGGCAGGTTGCGCCGCCCGCGGAACTGAAAGGCGCGATAGCCGCGCGGGCCTTCCTCGTGGTGGTCCGGCACGACGGCAAAGACCGTCTGCGGCGTGACCTCCACGTCCAGCCGGTGGTGCGCGGCCAGGTAGTGGGCCAGCAGGTAGCGCAGCCAGCGGCCCCCGCTGCGGGGGTGCGAGGCGAGCAGGGCGTCGGCGTACATGCGGGCCGGGTTGGAGGGCGAAAAGCGACGCCTAGAGGCTAACGGAAGGGCGGGGGATGGAGCAAGGTACACGAGTGAGCCTGACTGGCGGTTGTTGTTTCACATCGTCAGCAGGCCCGCTTCGTACGCGGCCTTCAGATCGGGAAACGTGCCTGTCAACGACGGGTTCGCGGTCCCGACTCGCAGCTCAGTGCGGATGATCGTGACTGCTTGCAACGCATTCGCCGCCTTCAAGGGCTGGCTTGGGACTACGCTGCGCTTGAGGAGCGGCTTCAAGGTCGTCCAGGAATCCAGGAATACGACAGGGCGGCCCAATCCGAGGGCAGTGCTGACTTCCCGAGCAGTGCCAGCTCCGCCGGTCAGCGCCACGAGCGCATCTACGGCCTGTCCGGTGATGGGGTCTCGATCGGGGCTCTCCAGTTGAGTGTGAACGTAGAGATACCTAAGCGGATTGGCGCGACTGGGCTGCGTCTCGACACTGATCGTGGTGACTTGTGGCTTCAGGGCCCGCGAAATTGACCGTGGAACAATTCCTATCAAGCGCACGCGACGAGGAGCGGGCCCGCCAGTCACATTCACAGCGCCCTGCAATGCCGCGAACTTCACTGACTGTTCACTATGCCGATGGTGACCGCCCGTGAGCACGGCGTCGCCGTTCATGGCGATCTCCATTCCAACCGCCTGCGCCAGCGTCACCAAGGCTGGAGTAGCTCCTTGCGTGGCACCGACAACACCGATGATTGCCCAATTGCGTGATGGAGCCTGTTGCATTTCTGCACCTCCATTGAGGGATGGTGCGCCTGGAAGGTAAGTCGGGCCGTAATCGGCCCCTGTGCCACGAGAACGTTTCGCGGCAAGAAGTTCGCCGCGTTTATGAAGGACTGCGGGTCGAAGTGCCCTCTTGGTGCATGGATCAATCGGTGCATTCATCCGGAACGTGACTTGCCCTTCCGTGCGGCATCAACCCGGGACGGAAGAGGCGATGCGGCGGATGGGGGACGGGACGGACGCGGAGACGGCGGAGCGGTGCCTGGACGCGCGGGAGCACGCGGCGGCGATGGAGCTCGTGCACGCCGTCCGGCACCGCGTGGGCGCGAAGCTGGAGTGCGCGCTGCTCTTTGGCAGCAAGGCGCGGGGGACGGCGCGGCCGGACAGCGACGTGGACGTGCTGTTCGTCTTCAAGCGGCTGCCGCCGGACCGCGAGCCGCAGGCCACCCACGCCGAGCGCATCGCGGAGCACGTGGCCGCGCGGACGGGCGTGCCCGTGGGCGTGTGGTGCGTGTCGCGCGAGGACACGGACCCGGGCCGGCGCACGCCCATGCTGGTGGACGCGCTGGAGGACGCCGTCCCCCTGTGGCCGGCGGCGTGCGACGTCCCCCGCGCGGCGTTCACCCCGGCGGACGCCGCGTTCTGCGCCGCGCGGCTGCTGGACCGGGTGGAGGAGGGAAGCGCGGAGGTAGCCCGCGCCCTCGCGGAGGGTGACGATCAAGCATGGGCGAAGCGGGCGCGCGACGACCTCGTCCGCCTGTGCACGGCCGTCCTGCTGCTGGCGGGGGAGACGCGCCCCCGCCGCGGCGACGCCGTCCGCCGCTTCCTGGAGCGCAACCCGCGCTTCGCGGAGGATCGAGAAGCGCGCGCCGTGCTGGCGTGGGCCGCGCGGTCGTATCCGCCCGGTCACCTGGAGCTGGACGACGACACGCCCGTGCCGCCCCCGCCCGTACGCGCGGATGCCGCGCTGGACACGGCGCAGCGGCTGCGGTCCCTCGTCATCGAACGGGGGCGGGCGGCGCGGCGTCGCGGAACCTTTGTCCAATCCGCGCAGTAGGGATAGGCCCCGGCGCGGGACTTGCTGTTTCGGGAGATGGCCGGACCCCCGGCCCACGCGGGAAAATCAACGCAGCGCACACGACCCATGAAGCTCTTTCAGGCCGACACGCGGCAGCGGCGAACGCTGGGCGCCATGTTCGCCGTATCCTTCATCATCGCCACGCTGCTCACCGCCTTCTTCCACACGCAGGTGGTGGCGGGCGAGCAGTACGCCAAGCGGTCCGAGGAAAACCGCCTGCGGGGCATTCCCATCCCCGCGCCCCGCGGCACCATCCTGGACCGCAACGGCGAGGTGGTGGCCACGAGCATCACGTCGTACTCCATCGCCGTGCTGCCGGGCGACAGCTCGCTCATCAAGGCCACGCTCAACGACCTGGCGCCGTTCCTGGGCCTGTCGGCGGAGAACGTGGACGACCTGATGGCGCGCCGCAACCGGCGCCAGCACGACCTGCTGGAGGTGACGGACCGCGCCACCTTCTCGCAGGCGGCGGCCATCGAGGAGCGGCGGGCGGCGTTCCCCAACCTGATGGTGGTGGAGCGTCCGCAGCGCTACTACCCGGGCGGCGCGGCCGTGGGGCACATCAGCGGCTACGTGACGGAGATCACCAAGGAGCAGCTGGAGCAGCCGGAGTACCGCCAGGCGGACTACAAGCAGGGCCGGCTCATTGGCCAGGCAGGGATCGAGAAGCAGTACGAGCTCACCCTGGCGGGCCGTGACGGCGCGCGCTTCGTGGAGGTGGACGCCAAGGGCCGCGTGGTGGATCCGCGCTCCACGGTGGGCGCCACGGCGCCCGTGAGCGGCAACAGCCTGCGGCTCACGCTGGATCTCAAGCTCCAGGAGTACACGCACGAGATCTTTCCCGACACCATGAAGGGCGCCGTCGTGGCGATGGTGCCCTCCACGGGCGAGATCCTGGCCATGTACAGCAACCCCACGTACGACCCCAACGACTTCGTGGGCCGCATTCCCACGCGGCTGTGGGGCGCGCTGACGACGGATCCCGACAAGCCCATGCTGAACCGGACGATCACGGCGCGCTACCCGCCGGCGTCCACGTTCAAGACCATCACGGCGGCCATCGGCGTGCAGCGCGGGCTGGTGACGCAAACCACGCACATGCCCATCTCGTGCACGGGCGGCATGGCGTACGCCGGGCGCTACTCGCGGTGCTGGTACCGCGCGGGCCACGGCTCGCTGGACCTGGCGGGCGCCATCGAGAACTCGTGCAACGTGTACTTCTACCAGCTGGGCATCCGCATCGGCCTGGCGGAGCTGGCGCGGGCGGGGGTGCGGCTGGGCTTCGCGGAGCGCACGGGCATCGACCTGCCGGGCGAGCTTTCGGGCACGTTCCCCAAGGGCGTGGCGTGGTACAAGGAGTACTTCGGGACCGAGGCGGTGCCGTCGGACGTGATGAGCCTCAGCATTGGCCAGGGCCCCAACGACCAGACGCCCCTGCGCATGGCGTACGTCTACAGCGCCATCGCGGGCAACGGCACGGCGCCCCCGCCGCACCTGGTGGTGACGGACAGCACGCGCAACGCGGCGCCGGGCATTGACCTGGGGCTGGACGCCAAGGGGCTGGAGGCGCTGTGGGAGGGGCTGCGGCTGGTGACGGAGCAGGACGGCACGGCCCTGCAGAGCTCGCTGGCGCGCTACAAGCTGTACGGAAAGACGGGCACGGCGCAGAACTCGCAGGGCCCCGACCACGGCTGGTTCGCCGGGTTCGCGGGCACGCCCGGCGGCAGCCCGGAGATCGCCATCGCCGTGATCGTGGAGCACGGCCTGCACGGCGACGCGGCGGCGCCGCTGGCAGCCAAGATCGCCAACTACTACCTGGACCGTAAGCACGGCCATCCGTTCGATCCCCAGCCCACGCTGGGCGAGCGGTGGCGCGCGGGCCGCGGCGGCACGGACGGGCAGTGGGACACGCCCAATCGGCGCCTGGTGCCCCCCGTGGGCCCCTCGGCCAGCACCCGCGAGCGCGGCCGCCAGGAGCGCAACGAGCGCCGCGGGACGGGTGGCACCGGCGACGCCGAGGCACCCAAGCGTGAGTCGGCCACGGCCGAGACGGACTGACGCGGACGAAGGTACGAAGGATGATCGGCGGCGCTTCGCGGGATGCGGGGCGCCGCCGGTTTTTTCGGGTGGATCGTGGATCGATCGAGTTCGAGGGGCATGGGCCGTACGCCCAGCCGGAGCGAATGAATTCGCCGCTGGAGATTCGCGAAGTCCGCCTGCGCGGACTATCCCAGAGGGCCGTCGGCCGACGTGCACTGGAGCGTCATTCGAGCCGCCCGGATGCGAGATGACTGCCCATCGCCGGGTCTGTCCCGTGTTGATGGTTGAAGCCCTGTTCGCAGCGCGCGTAAGCGCGAGACAGGGCTTTCCGCTGTCGTAGCGGCGGCTTTAGCCGCTCCGGCCGGGACTGCGCCGCTCCGGCCGGACTGGGCCGCTCCGGCCGGGACTCGCTCCGGTCGGGGCGCGCTGCTCCCCTGGACACCGGCTCGTCTCACTGGGCGATCGTCTGGCCTGGGGCGGGGGCGGGCTCGCCTGTGTGCCTGCCGCGGCCATGCAATCGCCCAGAGTTTGAGCAAAATCACTTTCGCACTTTCGTACTCCCGCACTTTCGCACCGTCTTTCGCTTGACGCGCGCGGCGCGCCGGGCCAAGTTGTCGCGCTTCCCGGCCGGGCCGCCGCACTGGCGGCCCGTGCCCGTGCCGAAGACGCGCTACACCGACATGGCGAACAAGACCAAGGCGCGCACCGAGGCCATTCCCCACGGGCTCTCGCGCGAGCAGCTCCTGGAGATGTACCGGCTGGTGCGCCTCACCCGCAGCCTCGAGGAACGCCTCGAGCTGCTGTTCAAGCAGAGCAAGGTCATCGGCGGCCTGTTCCGCTCGCTGGGCCAGGAGGGCGAGTCCGTGGCGTCGGCGTACGCGCTGCGGCGCCGCGACGACGGCACGGGCGACATGCTCTCGCCCCTCATCCGCAACCTGGGCTCCATGCTCACCATCGGCACCCGGCCGGTGGAAGTGGTCAAGCAGTACATGGCCAAGGGCGACTCGCTGGCGCGGGGCAAGGAGCTCAACATCCACATCACGGACTTTGACCGCGGCTTCATCGGGCAGATCTCGCCGCTGGGCGACCTGATCCCCGTGATGTGCGGCGTGACGCTCAGCTTCAAGCAGCGCCGGCACGACCGCGTGGGCATGGTGTACATCGGCGACGGGGCCACGAGCACGGGCGCGTTCCACGAGGGCGTGAACCTGGCGGCCGTGCAAAAGCTGCCGCTGGTGATCATCGTCGAGAACAACCGGTGGGCGTACAGCACGCCGTCCAGGTTCATGACGGCGGCCAAGTCGTTCGTGGACAAGGCGCCGGGCTACGGCATGGCGGGCGAGCAGGTGGACGGCAACGACATGCTGGCCGTCTACGCCGCCAGCAAGCGCGCCGTGGACCGCGCCCGCGCCGGCGAAGGCCCCACGCTGCTGGAGTTCATGACGTACCGCCGCAAGGGCCACGCGCAGCACGATCCGCAGACGTACGTGGACCCGGCCGAGATCGAGCACTGGGCGTCGACCAACGACCCCATCGACCGCTACGTCAAGGCGCTGCTGGACAACGGCTGGGCCACGGCGGACGAGCTCACGCAGATCGGCGCGGACATCGACCGCGAGCTGGACGAGGCCGTGGCCGAGGCGGAGAAGAGCCCCATGCCCGAGCCGCTGGAAGCCCTGACCGACGTGTACGGCGACGGGCCCGTGAACGCGCCCTGGACGCGTTACGCGCCCGCCGATCCCACCCGAGCCTGACTTGCCCGAGCGATGTCGACCGTGATTGAAAAGCCGGAGCACCTGCGGCTGACGGAGCAGGGAAAGCCCGTCACCCTGCTGGAGGCGATCCGCGAGGGCCTGTGGGAGGAGATGGAGCGCGACGAGCGCGTCTTCCTGATGGGCGAGGACATCGGCGCGTACGGGGGCGCCTTCAAGATGACGGAGGGGTTCCTGGACGCCTACGGCTCGCTGCGGGTGGTGGACACGCCCATCAGCGAGATCGGGTTCACGGGGGCCGCGGCCGGCGCGGCGCACATGGGGATGCGCCCCGTGGTGGAGATGCAGTTCATCGACTTCATCTCCTGCGCGTACGACATGATCACCAACTACATCGCCACGAGCCGCTACCGCGGGTCCGGCGGGGTGCCCATGGTGATCCGCGGCCCCAGCGGCGGCGGCGTGCGCGGCGGGCCGTTCCACAGCCAGAACCCCGAGATGGCGTTCTTTCACACGCCGGGGCTCAAGATCGTCTACCCGTCCACGGCGTACGACGCCAAGGGCCTCATCAAGGCGGCCATCCGCGACGACGACCCGGTGCTCTTCTTTGAGCACAAGTGGCTGTACCGCCGGCCGCAGCTGCGCGAGACGCTGCCCCAGGAGGACTACATCGTCCCCCTGGGCAAGGCCCGGACGCACCGCGAGGGCAAGGATCTCACGATCGTGACCTACGCGGCCATGGTGCACAAGAGCGCCGAGGCGGCCGAGGTGCTGCAGAAGGAGGACGGGCTGTCGGTGGAGATCATCGACCTGCGGACGCTGCTGCCGCTGGACGAGGACGCCATCATCGAGTCCGTCAAGAAGACCAGCCGCCTGCTGATCGTGCACGAGGACACGCGCACGGGCGGCATCGCGGGCGAGATCGCCATGCGCGTGAACGAAAAGGCGTGGCCGTGGCTGGACGCGCCGCCCCTGCGCGTGGCGGCCGCGGACGCGCCGGTGCCCTACTCGCCGCCCCTGGAGGACTACTTCCTTCCGCAGGTGGAGGACGTGGTGAAGGCGGCGCGGTACCTGGCGGCGTACTAGGGAATAGGGAACAGGGAATAGGGAATAGCCTGCGGGACTCGCTCGACGGGCGAGTCTTTGCCGACAGCCTGTTCCCTCGCGGGGAGCACGTGTGAGGAGGGACAAGGATGGGGACTGCCGGCGAAGGGCGCCGGCAGCGGGAAGAACGCGGCCGCAGTGGCCCGCTATTCCCTGTTCCCTATTCCCTATTCCCTCGCATCTGAACCTGAACTGAACGCACGGTAAACGACCATGGCCCGTGTAGAAGTCCCGATGCCCCAGATGGGCGAGTCCATCGCCGAGGGCACCGTCTCCGTGTGGCTCAAGAAGGTGGGCGACCGGGTGGAGCGCGACGAGCCCATCATGGAGATCTCCACCGACAAGGTGGACGCCGAGATCCCCGCGCCCGTCGCCGGCGTCATCGCCGAGGTGGTGGTGAGCGAGGGGCAGACGGTGGAAGTGGGCACCGTCGTGGCCTACATCGAGACCGAGGCCGGCGCCGCCGCGTCCCCGGCTCCCGCCGCCCCGTCCACGCCCGCCGCCGGCAGCACGGACCACATCCAGGTCCCCGGCGAGCGCGAGACCTCCATGCCCGAGTCCGCCGTGGGCCAGGCGGAGAAGGGCGGCGGCACCCCGGCCGACGGCCGCGGCGCCCAGGAGCCCATGGGCACGGCCGCGGGCGGCACCGCCCAGGGCGCGCCCGCTCCGTCGGACGGGCCGGCGTCGCTGGAGGAGCGCCTGCGGACCCGCTCCACGCCGCTCGTCCGCAAGATCGCGGCGGAGCACAACGTGGAGGTGCACCAGGTGCCCGGCACGGGGCGCAACGGCCGCGTGACCAAGGACGACATCCTCAAGTTCGTCGAGGAAGGGCAAAAGGCCCCCGCCGCGCAGCCGGCCACGGCCGCCGCGCCCGCGCAGCAGCCGCCGGCCCAGCGCCCGGCCGCGCCCGCGCCCGCGTCGTACGAGGGCGGCTTTCCCTGGGACGAGTTCTACGGCGCGCCGCAGCATCCCACGGTCAACGCGGGTCCCAACGACCGCGTGGAGCCGGCCAGCCGGATGACGCAGATCATCGCGAACAACATGGTGCAGTCGCGGCGCATCAGCCCGCACGTGCACTCGTACTTCGAGGTGGACTACACGCGCCTGGACCAGGTGCGCGGCAAGAACAAGAAGGTGTGGGCGGACCAGGGGGTGAAGGTCACGTACACGCACTTCATCGCCTGGGCGGTGGCGCGCGCGCTTCGCGAGTTCCCCAAGATCAACGCGTCGTACAGCAACCACGAGATCATCTACCGGGCCGACGTGAACCTGGGGATCGCCGTGGCGCTGGATCACGGGCTCATCGTCCCCGTCATCAAGCAGGCCGACGAGCTGTCGCTGGTGGGCCTGGCCAAGCGGCTCAACGACATCGCCACGCGGGCGCGCAACAAGCAGCTCAAGCCGGACGAGATCCAGGGCGGCACGTTCACCATCACCAACCCGGGCATCTTCGGCACGACGATCGGGTTCCCCATCATCAACCAGCCGCAGGTGGCCATCCTGGGCGTGGGCGGGGTGGAGATGCGGCCGGCCGTCATCAGCGACGAGTACGGCAACCACGCCATCGTCCCGCGCAAGCGCGGCTTCATCTCGCTGGGCTACGACCACCGCCTGGTGAACGGGGCCGACGGCGACCAGTTCCTGGCCCGCGTCAAGCAGCTCATGGAGACCTTCCCCGATCAGGCGTGAGCCCGGCGGGAAAGGAATGGTGACGGACCGGCCCCGGGAGCCTCGTTCTGGCTCCCGGGGCCGGTTTGCGTATCCGCACGGCCGCTTTGGCGCGGCGGCTCAGGTATGGGGTGGATGCGGCCGATGCTTGAAGGAGAGATGGACGGCCGGCGCGCGTGCCGGACGCTCCGCGTGAACCTTCGACCCAGGCTCGCGCCCCACCCGCCCGGAGACGCACCCGATGATCCGCTTTCGCACCGACCTCGCGCGCGGCGTTCGCATCGCCGCCTTTCACGGCACCGTGGACGGGGGCGAGCTGCTGCACGCCTATCGTACCCAGCTGGACCACCCGGACTACGATCCCAGCCTGGACGACCTGGTGGACCTGCGCGAGGTGGAGATGCTGGACGTGAGCGCGGCGGCCCTGCGGGAGCTGATGTCCATGTTCTCCCGCGTGGACGCGCTGGGGTACGCCACGCGCCTGGCCATCGTGGCCCACAACGACCTGGGCTACGGCCTGGGGCGCATGTACGAGATGATGCGCGACGGCGCCCCCGAGGAGGTGTCCGTGTTCCGCGACCTGGACGAGGCGTTCGACTGGCTGGATGCCGCCGCGCGGTTCCGCTCCCTGCTGCCCGGGCGCACGGCCGCCTGACGAGCCGAACACGCCACGTGCGTGCTCCCGGCTGCTGCTAAGATACGATCCCCGGCGCCCGCGATGCGGACACCGGGGATTCTCGTCATGCGGTGGTCACCAGCAGACGCAGTCGTACCCGCCGTAGCAGTATCCGCCTTCGTAACCGGCCTTGATGCACAGGTCGTTGCAGCGCGTGGGGCCGCAGACCCGTGCCGCGCCGTTGCCCGCCGCGGGCGTGGCCGTCGCCTCGCGGGCGCCGAATGCGAGGGCGGCCAGCACCACCAGTCCGAACAGTCCCCGGCCCACCGGCGTGTTGCGTACGCGATCCATGATGCCTCCTGAGGCGTGGAGTGTCCCGCCGTCCGCTCGAACGGCCGGAATACAGATGCTAGCAGATGACGACACAATACGCATCTCCTGTTCCTGCCCAGGGCTCCGTTCCCCCTCTGCGCGACTGACCCGCATCGATCGATGATCCGCGTCTGCCGATGCGCAGTCCCGCTCCTCGCACCGATCGGCGCCTGCGGGTTATAATCCAGCGGGAATCAACCACGGAGGAGACGGCGGATGAGCACGGACACGGCGGTGGCGGCGGATCGCAAGGTGATGGAGGTGCGGCGGCTGGGGACGATCTCGTACGCCGACGCGCTGGAGCTTCAGGCGGAGATGGTGAAGCAGCGGCGCGCGGACGAGATCCCCGACACGCTGCTGCTGCTGGAGCATCCGCACGTCATCACCCTGGGCAGCGGATCGCACGACGAGAACGTGCTTGTGTCGCCGGAGGAGCGGGCGGCGCGTGGCATCGAGCTGTTCCCCACGGGGCGCGGCGGCGACGTGACGTACCACGGGCCGGGGCAGCTGGTGGGCTATCCCATCTTCGACCTCAAGCCGGACCGCCAGGACCTGCACCGCTACCTGCGCGACATCGAGCAGGCGCTCATCGGCGTGCTGGCGGATTTCGGGATCCAGGGGTCGCGCAAGGACGGGCTCACGGGCGTGTGGGCGGGGGACAACAAGCTGGCGGCCATCGGCATCCGCGTGTCGTCGGGGTGGATCACCAGCCACGGCTTCGCGCTGAACGTGACGACGGACCTGTCGTACTTTGGCACCATCATCCCGTGCGGCATCCGCGACCACGGCGTGGGCTCGCTGAGCACGGAGCTGGGGCGCACCGTGACGATGGCGGAGGCGGAGGCGTCCGCCATCCGCTGGTTCGAGCGCATCTTCGACCGCGCCGCCGTAGAAGGCTGATCACGAGAGGATAAAAAACGCGGGAGCCCGCGTCCCATCGGGGGCGCGGGCTCCTCGTGTCTGGCGGTGGCTCAGCCATCGGCCAACCATCCCTCACGCGTGTCCGGCGGGTGCGCCGGCGGCGGCGTGGCAAAGGGTGCTTCGTGGAACTCGGTGATTGCCCTCATCTATACCTCCAGTCCCGCCCGGATTTCATCCGTTCGCCCGGGTGCTGTCGCGGCGGCGGACGTGGTGCGCTGCGGGTTCTCGCGCGTTCCTGTAGACTCAACGCGCGTTCCCCCGATGATCTGACGCGTGGCGGATGAGGCGTCGGTTAGAATCCGGCGGGTCGTCAGTACAGGGTGATGGAGCCGTTCCACCCAAGCTGGACAAAGACGCGGGGCGAACGGTCCAGGGCGGGGATGCGGCCGTCGTCAATCAGCCGGTGAAGGCCGTTCTGCAGGGTGGCGCGGATGGGTTCCGCGTCGTATCCCAGCGACAGCTCCACGGGGCCGACGTACACGTCCGCGCTGAGGATCCCGTGGGAAAAGCCGCCCCCGTGCTGGCGCGAAAGGTCGTAGGTCTCGTCCCGCCCCAGGAAGCCCAGCCCCGTCGTGGTCCCCGTCCAGAACACGAGCTTGGCGCCGGCGCCCCGCCGCTCCGCCCCGCTGCCGCGCAGCACGCGCGCGCGCATGGCGAACGTGCGATACTCATCACGGAACTGGAGGGCGAAGAAGTCGTCCTCCACGGCCACCTCGTAGCGGCGGTCCCCAGCGGCGTAGGTGTAGCCCAGCGCCCCGGACCACTGCGACGTGCGGTCAGTGGACGCGTAGCCGATCAGTCCGTACTCCACGGTGTGCCGCCGTGTCCGCACCGCCTCCGCGTCGGGCACCGCCGTGCCGAACGAGAGGCGGGCCCGCGCGGCACCCATCCCCGTGCCGCGCGGGCCGGGTATGCCCAGGTCCGTGGCTCGGACCCACCCCGCTCCCTGCAGCTCCGCGACTACGGTCACGGGGCGGTGGCCGGAGGAGAGCACCGCCCGGGCCACCCCCGCCTCCAGCCCGGCGCCGTTTACGTGCGTTCCGGCCTGCACGGCCGGCCGCGCCCACCAACGCGTTGCGCGATCCCGCCCCGCAAGCGTGTCAGCCGGCGCGGACGCCGTCTGCGACCAGCCGCTTCGCGTAACCAGGCCGAGAAGCGCGCACGCCGCCGCGATTGCGCGACGGAGCACGCGGCCGCCGGACCCGCGGGCGCCGCTCATCTCCCGCGGGAGAGGGCCCGGGCGGGCAGCTGCTCGCGCAGGCTCCCACCCCCCAGCAGGGGCCAGAGGATGAGTACCAGGACAATGGTGATCATCGGATACGTCATGGGATCGCTGCTGCGGCCGATGATGTAGAACAGGACGCCGGGATACATGACGGCAACGTACAGCAGGGCCGCGCCCGCCACGGTCATCAGCACGTAGACCACCCAGCTCCGGAACGCCCGCCAGCCCAGGTAGAAGGTCACCGCGTAGCACAGCACCACGATGAGCGTGATGGGAAGCTCCGTCAGGGGCTTGATCTCGCCGAACAGGTTCGTCTTTTCGTACAGCGAGACGATCCGGAACGGCAGCCACAGGAAGTACATGAAGAAGACGATCGCCATCAGCCCGTACAGGGCCGGCTCGTTGGAGAGCCGCTGCAGACGCATGCGCAGCAGGAGGGCGATGGAGGCAACGCCCAGCCCCAGCGTAAACACATGGACGAACAGGGCCAGGACGTACGCCCAGTGCGTGGCGGACCAGCGCTTGTTCGTCCCGTCGCGCCACGCCTTCATGGCCACGCTCAGGGCCTGGCGCTGGGTGTCGCAAGCCGGGTTGGTCACACCCCCCGCCGTCTTGCCCGCCAGCGTGAGGTTGGGGCAGTCACGCACCACCGTCCGCGCCACGAGCATGACGGGCACGCTGTCGATCACCGGCCTACCCGCGAGCCTGGGTGTGCCGGGCAGGCCCACCACGGCCGTGTCCGGCTGGAGCGACGTGCCGTAGCGGACAAGCCGCAGCGACTGGATGTCGTCATACTCCCACAGGGCGGGGTCTCCGGCCGCCACGTCGGTATAGGTCACGTACGCGGCGCCCAGCCCTACGAAGAGCAGTATGGGCAGGCCCAGCTTTCGCTCCGCCAGCAGGTAGCGGACGGGCGCGGCCAGGCAGACGGGGACGAGAAACCCCACGATCACGGGGTAGATGAAGAAGTGGGGCCACAACTTGCCCAGGAACACCCCGTCGTCCCCATACTCCATGACGATGGCGGCCGCGGGAAGGATGCCGCAGACAAGCCACCACGCGAGCGGTACGAGCTGCCCCCAGCGGCCCGTGGAACCCAGCGCTTCGGAATAGGTCCCGAAGTGAGCAATTCGCACCTCCTCCGCCGGCACGTCCTCCACCGGATCGCCGCGCAGCTCGCGCAGCACCGTGGAGACGAGCTCGTCCTTCCACGTGTCCCCGGCGAACGCGTCCACGTACTGCGAGCGAAGGAAGTAGTGGCGGAGCTTGATGTCGAGCCGCTCTCCCTGCACCAGGTTCACGCGGAGCAGGATGGCGTCCGCTTCGTCCGCCTGGATGACTTCGCGGCGAACCTGCTTGGAGGCGTTCGCGGCGGGGGAGTGGAGAAAGAGAAAGATGGGGCACTGCTCCAGCGCCTCGGCAACCAGCTCCGGCCAGTCGTGTCCGGGTGGAATGCACTCGGGGGCGATCCAGCACGGAACACCGGCTGCCTCCAGCGCCTCGCGCAGCTCCAGTGCGATCTCGTGGTCCTCGTTTGCGTGGCTGATGAAGACGTCCGCGTGCATGTCTTTCCGCCGTCGATATGAAGATCGAACCCGCCCGGGTCCTGGCGGTGCGCCGCGGACCCGTTGGTCACCGCGTGGAGGCTGGATGAAGCGCCTTCGGGGGGGAGCGCGTGCCCCCGGCGGGAAAGCCGGGGACGAACCGGGGAGCGCATACACGTTTACAGACGCGAGTTGCCCGTGTCAAGCGCGCCACGTTCCTCTGCGGGCACAGCTGCCGGCGCCGGATCGGGTCCGGATTGCCCCCCCCGGTCCCGGCGGACGGAGCGGCCGTGCCCGACCGTTCCTGTCGGGCGCCGCGCGTGCACAGAGGCGGCGTGGTGCCTTACGGGATCCGATCCGTGATCGGTATCTCCCTCCGGCGGATCCTACCGCGTGGGGAGCCTGCGGGCGGGCTTGAACTCGAAGTTCTCGGGCGGCATCTGGAAGAAGCTGAGGTAGCGCTCCTTCTCCTGCTCCTCGGTGATCCACGCCTCGAAGCCGGATTCCACCAGGCCGCCGCTGTCCAGCTGCTTGGTGGCCGCGCGGATGGCGAGGTGGTTGGCGTACTCGTTCTGCGGATGGCCCGCGTGGCCCTTGACCCAGCGCCACTGGATCTGGTGCCGCGACGCCACGGGCATGAGCGCGCGCCACATCTCCACGTTCTCCACCTCGCCGTCCTTGCGCTTCCACCCGCGCGCGGCCCAGCCGTGCACCCACTGCGTCATCCCGTCCACCAGGTAGCGGCTGTCGGACGTAAAGACCACGCGCGAGGCGGCCTTGAGGGCCGCGAGGGGCACCATGGCGCTGCGGATGGCCATGCGGTTGTTGGTGGTGTCCGGCTCGCTGCTCCAGAAGTCGCGGCGCACCCAGCCCTTTACGGGGTGCCAGAATTCCACCACGCCGGCGGCACCCCCGGGCCGGTCGCGGCCCTTGAACTGGTTGCCCAGGCACGATTCGTCGGCGTAGATGAAGACCAGCGGTTCGGACAAGACTCGGCTCCTGTTTCGCGGAGGTGGCTGACGGGGGGCGGGGAATATAGCGACTGCGGCATTCAACCGCTTACCCCCGGCGCTCAGTGTCAGCCATACGAATCCTGTTCCGTAGCGTACCCTGGGATTACGTTCCCGGTGACATCTCGCGTCCCGGCTGTACGTTCCCTCGTTTCGCAGGTCCTTGTGCACCCTTCGGATAGATACGTCGCATGGGCAGGGTCATCGGCATTGATCTGGGGACATCGAACTCCTGCGTGAGCGTGATGGATCGCGGGGTCGCGATCGTCATCCCCAACCAGATCGGAAATCTCCTTACCCCGTCCGTGGTCCGACTGTTGGAGAATGGGACGGCAGTGGTGGGGGAGCACGCGCTCAAGGCCGCGGTAACGGACCCGCGGCACACCATCACCGGCATCAAGCGGCTGATTGGCAGGTGCTACAACGAGATCGCCGACCTCGTCGAACCCCTCCCGTTCGACGTGATCGTCGGTGAGAACAACTTTGCCATGGTACGGGCGCACGGGTCGGAGTACAGCCCCCAGTGGATCTCGGCGTGCATCCTCCGCAGCCTCCGGGAATCGGCCGAAGCGTACCTGCATGCGCCGGTAACCCAGGCGGTCATCACGGTCCCGGCGTACTTCGACGAGCGACAGCGGCAGGCGACGCGCGAGGCCGGCGCCCTCGCCGGGCTGGAGGTGCTTCGCGTCGTCACCGAACCCACGGCGGCCTCGCTGGCCTACGGGCTGGACCGCGACCAGGAGGAGCTCATCGCCGTCTTCGATCTGGGCGGCGGAACGTTCGACATCTCGATCCTGGAGACGGGTGAGGGGGTTTTCGAGGTAAAGGCGGTCAACGGGGATGGGTACCTGGGGGGGGACGACTTCGACGAGCGGATCGTGGCCTGGATGGTCGAGGAGTTTTACCTGGACCATGCCGTGGACCTTTCCCTGGTACCCGACGCGTTGGAGCGTCTGCGGGCCGAAGCCGTCCGCGGCAAGTGCGAGCTTTCCGAGCGGCCGCAGACCAGCCTTCACGTCCCGTTCGTCGCCTGGAAGGACGGGGTGCCGCTCTCCTTCGAGCACACCCTCACGCGCACGCACTTCGAGGAGATCTGCGGCGAGCTTTTCGAGCGGCTGGTGGATCCCTGCCGCCAGGCCCTGGAGGATGCGGGCTGGACCGGTCAAGATCGTGCCTGCCTTGGGAGAAGGGTCCTCCTGGTGGGGGGAGCCACCCGGATGCCCAAGATCGCGGAGATCGTGGCGCAGGTGTTCGGCCTCGCACCGTCCCGCTCGCTCAATCCGGACGAAACCGTGGCGAACGGAGCCGCTGTCCAGGCGGCGGTGCTGGAGGGAGCGCTGAAGCACGTGCTCCTGCTGGAGGCCATACCGTCGTCTCTCGGCCTGGAGGACGGACGTGGCATGTCCCACCGGGTGCTGTTCCGGAACGCGACCATCCCGACCAAGAAGACCGAGGTGTTCTCCACCTGCCAGGACAACCAGACGTCTGTCGAGATCCACGTGCTGGAGGGGGACCGCGAACTGGCGATCAACAACCGCACCCTCCTCCGGTTCAGCCTGGAGGGCATCGACCCCGCGCCGGCCGGGACAGCGCAAATCGCGGTCACCCTTGACGTTGATTCCACCGGAGTCCTTCACGTCGAGGCGCTCGACCGCGCGTCGGGCCGCAAGGAGCGGCGTCGGGTGACCTTTGGCGCCGGGGTTACGTCCCACCGGCGGCCCGCGTCCGCTTCCTAGGCCGGGGCAAAGAAGCCCGAGCTCTCCAGCGTGCGCGCGAGGCGACGTACGTACACGTCCTCGTCGCCCGCGAGCGTGCGGCGGAACCTTTCCAGGTCCAGGTACGGGCGGTACTGCACGGCCGCGCGGAATGCGTCCAGCCGTACGGAGCCCCGCGGGTGATCGTAGTAGGGAGGCAGCGCCGAGAGGACGGCCTCGTGGTGGCTGTTCACCATGGCGGGCGCGCGGAAGCGGTCCGGACGACCCGCGATCTGCAGCAGGTTGTGCACGTGCCAGGGCCGCAGCCAGGAACGGCCCCTCGTGAGCAGGTCGAGTGCGCCGTCCAGCAACTCGGCTTCCACCTTCCGGGTGTCCAGGATCCTCATGGTGAACCGGTGCACCCGGGTCTTCATCGTGGTCGTCAACCGCAGGAGGAATCCCGCCGGCTCCGGCCCGTAGCGCTCCCGCAGCAGCCACGCACAGTAGATCTGGTACTCGGCCACGCCGCTTCCCATGTACGATTCGATGAGCGGATAGACCACGCGGTCGGTGGACTGGTCCAGGGAAACGATGGCTTCCAGCGCGGAGTGCAGGTCCGTGCGCCCCAGCGCCGTGATTGCCCCGGCGATCCGCTGAGGGTCATCCGGTGCGATGACGCCGGCAAGCAGCGCAATGGCGTTCAGGCGCGTGGATTCGGTGTAATGGAAACGGCCCGGCGGCAGGGTCGATTCGCCCGCGGGGGCATGCTCCGGCTCCGGCTTGTTCTTCAGCCAGCCGCGCAGCCGCTCGCGATCCGCGCGGTTTCTCGCGGCCGTTTCGGCAGCCGCACCGTCGCGCGGGTGGATCTCCAGCACCCACTCCACCAGGGAGCGAACCGTTGGGTGCGTGGGCATCCGCGCCCCCACCCGCAGTATCACCTTCGCCAGCCGCTGCTTCACGTCCGGGAGCGCCGCCTCTTCAAAGCGGGCGAGCAGGGCGATCAACTCGTCGTCGAGCGCATCGAGGTCAAGGCGCTCGAACGCGTACAGCATCCTCACCTGCCCGGCGGCGGCGAACGGTTCCGGTGTGCGCCCCAGCAGCCGGAGCAGCTCGTTCACCAGGGAGCCCGCGTCATCCGAGAGCGAATCCAGGTACAGCAATGCGTTGAACGCCGCCGGGAACCCGTCCCGTGCAGCAATTACCTCCTTCACCAGGCGGTCCGTGTCGCGCGTCGTGGAGCGCCACGCGCAGGCAAGCATGTATTCAAAGAGCTCGTCGTAGACAAACCGGACGGCTGTCTCCATGGACCCTGCGACGGGCTGCTCTTCGCGGACGACGTTCTCGTCGATGAGCTGCGTGTAGACCGAGTCGGTCCGGCTGGCCTCTTCCGAGATGCCCAGCACGGAGAGCGGAACGGCCGAGATCCTCCGCGCCCACAGCTCCCAGGCCATCCGCAGCAGAAAGGTCTCGATGACGCGGGCGTTCACGTGCTGCAGGCGGTCGGCGATCCGCCGGCGCGCATCCGCGAAGTATGCCTCGAAGATGGCGATCGTCCGCAACTCGCCCACGCGCCCCACGGAGGTTCCACGGTTCACTTCGCAGAACAGGCGCAGCAGCAGCGGGTTCCGGAGCATCTCCCGGGCCTGGCCCTCGATGGTCCCCCTGACTCCGAAATGGCTGAAGTAGCGGGCCAGCACGGCGTCCCAGCGCGCGTCGCTGAAGCCATGCATCCGGACCATGAGCGGCGCGTGGGGACGAACGGTCTCGGTGTACCGCTCCCAGAGAAGGTCCCGGCAGGAGAGGACGACCTTGACCCTCGCGCGCGGCAGACGGCTCAGGAACTCGCGCAGCATGTCGGCCGTGGCGCGAATGTCATCCGACTCGTTGATCCCATCGATGAGAATGAACAGCCACTGTCCGGTGCGCTGCAGCCCCGGGGAAACCCGGTTCAGCCAATCGCTGAACACGCCCTGGAACTGCTGCTCCAGCAGCTCCTGCACGTACCTCTCGATGCCATGCTCCCGCAGCCGGATACTCTGTCCTCCGATGAGAAGAACGGGGTGACGGCTGGAGAGCTGCTCCGCGAGGCTGCAGAGCAGGTTCGACTTGCCCGTGCCTGCCCGTGCGATCACGACCGCGCAGCGCCTGGCGTTCTGATCCGACAGGAGCTGAAGGTCACGCAACAGGTCGCTCGCGAGCTGGACCGTGTCGTCCTGCTGCGTAGAGGGAAAGATCGAGAGCAGCCTGCGGTATTCCGTGCTGGACGTGTCCAGCCCTCCCACGGAGCTTCGCCGCACCAGCTCCGCCAGTCGATCGGGGAGCCCGGGGAGCGCGCTCCGGGCAATGAACGGGCTTTCGCGCAGCCGCCCGGCCAGGCGATCGATCTTTCCCTGGAGCCCGAACCCTCGTTCCCTGACGAGCGCTTCCACGTCCCGGCGAAGTGACTCGATCTCGTCGGCGTGAAAGGCCTGTCTCAGGCCCGAGATCGCCTCGTTCGTCACGTCCGGACCGATCTGTCGCGTGATCACGGCACGGGCGGCATCCACGCGCAGCTCCGCCGCGAGCCCGTAGCGGAGGCTGATCTCCGCGAGCGCGTCGAGCACGGCGCCTGCTCCGCGCAGATACGCTTCCTCGTGCTCCGCGAACTCCAGGAGGGGTGTCTCGGCACCCGGGGCCACGTACAGCTCGCGGCGGTACTTGTCTCCGGCCACGGCACGGATCCGCTCCGGGAGCATTCCCTGCGTGAGTGCGTGAAGGGCCCCGGCCGGGATGGCGGGGGGCGTGAGCGGTGCGACGCGGTCGAGGAACCGCTCGCGCAGCAACTTTACGAAGTCTCGAAGAAAGCAGACCCGCAGCTCGGCCGGCGTCGTGAACCAGGAGACGATGACGTCTTTCTGTACCTGTGCCTTGAACGCGCGTATGGCGGGGTCGCCCGTGACCCCGTCGTCGCGCCTTCCCTTGAGGTACACCAGGCAGGGGACGGCCGCGTTCCGGGCGGCCTGGTATTCCAGGTGGGTGAAGGACAGCCCCGAACCGGGATCCACTGAACCATAGCGCATCCCCAGCAGTCCCACGTACAGGTCCGGCTCGGCAGCCTTTCGCGCGCAGTACGGCGCCGGCGACTCCGGCTTGGACCCAAAGTATTCCATCCCGGAGAACAGGGCTCCGAGAGCCTGGACTTCCTCCCGCAGGGCTTTGCGTTCGGCATCCAGCTCATCACTGACCGAGCTTACAAATACGGTGAGCATCCGGAAGTCGCCTGGTCGACAGTTCCCTCGCCCGGCCGGACAGGAGTCGCATCCGAGGAAGGGAGCCACGTTCGTTTTCGATCCGCCTCAAGATGTCCTGGTGAGTCTTCGGAAGCCACTCTTTCCTGTGCTCCGCCGCTCCAGCCGGCGCCCGCGCTTGCGCCCCCGGCACCCCCGCCGTATATGAACGCCGCCGCGCGCGGGTGCGCGAGGCCGCATTCCAAGCCCATCCCACGGAGCAGGCGCGTGAGCGACGCCATCACGGACATCACCATCATCGGCGGCGGGCCCACGGGGCTCTTTGCCGCCTTCTACGCCGGGCTGCGCGGCACCTCGTGCCGCATCATCGACGCGCTGCCGCAGCTGGGCGGACAGCTCATGGCCCTGTATCCGGAAAAGTACATCTTCGACGTGGGCGGGCTGCCCAAGATCCTGGCCAAGGACCTGGCCAACAACATGATCGAGCAGGGCACGCAGTTTGGCCCGGAGATCGTGCTGGAGAACGAGGTGCAGCAGCTCGTCCCCGAGGACGGCCACATCCGCCTCGTCACGCAGCGCGGCGAGTTCCTCACCAAGACGGTGGTGATCACGGCGGGCAAGGGCGCGCTCAACCCGCGCGTGCTGGAGTGCCCCGGCTGGGACGAGCACTACGGCGCCGAGGGCGGCGTGCACACGCACGTGCGCCAGCCCGAGGACTTTCGCGGCAAGCGCGTGCTGATCGTGGGCGGCGGCGACTCGGCCGTGGACTGGGTGCTGGGGCTGCGCGGCATTGCCCGCGAGGTCACGGTCATCCACCGCCGTGACGAGTTCCGCGCGCACAAGAGCAGCGTGCAGGAGATGCGCGCCGCCGCCGAAAAGGGCGAGGTCGCCATCCGCACGCCGTTCGAGGTCAAGGAGATCCACGGCGAGAACAGCTGTGTGGCGCGCGTGACGCTGTTCAACAGCGAGACCAGGGACGAGGACACGATGGACGTGGAAGCCGTCATCGCGCTCCTCGGCTTCAAGCCGGACCTGGGCCCCATCAGCAACTGGGGGCTGGAGCTGAACCGCAACACCATCAAGGTGTCGCAGCTGATGGAGACGAACATCCCCGGCGTATACGCGGCCGGCGACGTCGTCCACTATCCCGGCAAGCTGGAGCTCATCGCCACCGGCTACGGCGAGGCCGCGATCGCCGTGAACAACGCCGTGCACCACATCAACCCCAAGGCGCGCGTGGCTCCCGGCCACTCGACCAACCTGAAGGTCTTCTCGCAGGAAGAGGGCGAATAGGGAATAGGGAATAGGGAATAGGGAATAGGGAATAGGGAATAGGGAATAGGGAATAGGGAATAGGGAA
>NZ_DASURI010000545.1:0-6152 GCF_036280135.1 Longimicrobium sp. | reverse complement strand
GATCGGGCTGCCAGGCGGCATTCACCCCGTAGACGTATACACCCTCTCCCGCGCAGTTTGCGGGAGAGGGTGCGAGCGACAGCGAGCGGGTGAGGGCCCCTCCGGGCGAGGGCTCAGGCGGGGACCGCGGCCCCCGTCCTGTGCGTCCTCGCCCCCACCACCTCCCCCGCTCGCTCCTCCGCCAGCGCGGACGCGGCCATCAGCACGAGGGTGAGCCAGAGCGCATCCGCCAGGAACAGGTGGACGATCTGCATCACCACGGGTGCCAGCAGGATCACGTTGATCGTCCCCGCGGCGAGCTGGACCACGAACAGCGCGGCGACGGCGTACGTCAGCCGCGTCGTCGTCGTGTCCGCGCGAAGGCGGCGCAGGCGGGCGGAGGCGATGACGGCGAAGGCGCCCGTGGCGATGGCCAGCAGCGGATGCACGATGCGCAGCCGCTCCAGGAAGTGCTCGCCGCCCGTGAGCCCCACGCTGGTCTTGGGGAACAGCGTGTCGCCCAGGGCCGTGATGGCGCCCGTGATCCCCACCAGCACCGTCAGCGCGACGGGCGCCAGGGCCAGGAAGCCCGCCGCGCCCTGGCCGCGCACGCGTACGCGCCGCCCGCCCCCCGCCCACCACGCCGTGAGCGCGATGACAGCCAGCAGGCCAAAGGTGTTGGTGAGGTGCAGGGCCATCATGAACGCGCGCCAGCCGGACGAGTTGGCGCCCACCAGCGACAGGAGCACCAGCCCCGCGCCGACGGCGGCCTCGGTGATCATCAGGATCATGGACCACACGGCGCCCGTGCGCGCGGCGTGCCCGGCGGGAAAGCGGCGAAACGCCATCCACAGCAGTGCCACGACGGCCACCAGGGCCAGCCCGCTCGTGGCGCGGTGGCTGAACTCGATGAGCGTCTCGACCGACGGGTCGCGGGGGATGACCACGCCGTTGCACCGCGGCCAGTGCCGCCCGCACCCCGCGCCGCTGCCCGTGGCGCGCACCACGGCGCCCCACAGCACCACGGCCACGTTGTACGCCAGCACGCCCCACGCAAAGCGGGCGAATGCGGCCTGTTTGTCGCGGGCGAGGCTCATGGTTCGCGATCGGATTTCGGGAGCTGGAAGAGGCACGATGCTAACGGCGCGGGGCGGAAGCGCGCAAGTGTTTGCGGGCGCGCGGCTTGGCCGGCGGTAAGGAGATTCCCGACACGGCGTGGGGCAACCTGTGGACGTTCCACCCGGCGGGGTGGCGCTCGGGCGCGCCAGGCGTATATTTCGCCCCGACTTGGGACCCCGATCCAGACGAGTTGATGTCAGACGTTTCCGTCACCTTCGTTCCCGACGGCTTCGCCGCCCCCGCGCGGCCCGACGCCGATTCCGACATGACCACCGCCACGCAGCGGGCGGGCATGGCCGCGGCGCGCAGCCGCGCCGGCGGCGTGCGCCAGCTCCTGCGCGACTACGTGACGCTCACCAAGCCGCGGATCATCTCGCTGCTGCTGGTGACCACGTGGGCGCCCATGGTCATCGCCTCGCGCGGCTGGCCCGACGGCTGGACGCTGCTGTGGACCATGCTGGGCGGCTACCTCATGGCCGGCGGCGCCAACGCGATCAACATGTACATCGATCGCGACATCGACGCCCACATGCCGCGCACCAAGCTGCGTCCCATCCCCAGCGGGCGCATGTCGCCGGGGCACGTGCTGGCGTTCGGCATCACGCTGGGCGCGGCGTCGTTCGCCGTGTACGCGCTGCTGGTGAACGTGCTCAGCGCCGTCCTGGCCATGGCCGGGCTGCTGTACTACGTCTTCATCTACACCCGCTGGCTCAAGCGCACCTCGCCGCAGAACATCGTCATCGGCGGGGCGGCGGGCGCGTTCCCCCCGCTGGTGGGCTGGGCCGCCGCCACGGGCGAGATCTCGCTGACGGCCGTGTACCTGTTCCTCATCGTCTTCTTCTGGACGCCGCCGCACTTCTGGGCGCTGGCGCTGGTCAAGCAGAAGGACTACGGCCGCGTGGGCGTGCCCATGGCCCCCAACGTGTGGGGGGAGCGCGAGACCATGCGGCAGATGCTGCTCTACACGCTCATCCTAGTTCCCCTGTCGCTGGGGCCCGTGACGTACGGCGGCCTGGGCGCCACCTACGCCGTGATCGCCACCCTGCTGGGCGCCTGGTTCCTGCGCGACGTCATGCGGGTGATGCGCGCGGCCGACTACGTGCGGCCGGCGTGGGCGCTGTATCGCAACTCGCTGCTGTACCTGGCCCTGCTCTTCGCGGCCATGGCCGTGGACGGCGTGGTGGCGCGCGGCGCCGAGGTCTCGCCCGGCGTGGTGTTCGTCAAGGATCCCGGGCACGTGGTCAGCGCGCTGTCGCGGTGAGCGCGCCGGACAACATCGCGTTCCACGCCGCGGACCCCGCGGGCGGCAACGGCGTCGTGGTCCTGCTCTTTCGCCCGGACGCGGACGGGCTGGTGCGTGTGCGCGAGTGGTCCAGCGCCCACTACACGGCGCCCGGCCGCGAGGACGTGGTTCCCGCGGACGAGATGCGGGCCCGCGTGGAAGAATGGGCCCGCGCGGGCTGGAAACTCACCGAGTCGCCCGTGCGTATCGCGCACTGGCTGGAGGGCCGGGGCTGAGCGGCAGTTCCAAGTGCCGAGTCCCAAGTGCCAGGTGATCAGGGGATGATGCGGATCGTCATCCCCTGATCCACATCCTGAAGTCGCTCTCCTTCACCTCCAATCCCGAACGCCCGATGCCCGTCGCAACCTCGCGCGCGGACACCCGCTGGCACGCCGCCATGGAAGAGCACCAGGTGGCCCTCGCGGCGTACCTGGACGCGGCCGGCCGCCTTTCCGACGTGGCGTGGACGCGGCCGTGGGCGCCCGGCAAGTGGACGCCGGCGCAGATCACCGAGCACCTGGTGATGACGTACCGCGTGTTCATCGGCGAGGTCACGGGCGGGCCGGGGATGAAGCTCAAGCTCACGGGCTTTCGGCGGCGCCTGCTGCGGATGTTCCTGCTGCCGCACATGCTCTTTCACCGCACGTTCCCCCGCGGCGCGCCCGCCCCGCGCGAGCTGCGCCCGGCCGATGCCGCGCTCCCCGCCAGGGCGCAGGCGCTGGAGCAGATGCGCGAGCTGGGCGAGCGCTTCGAGCGCGAGGCGTCGCGCGCCCGCGCGAGCGGGTGGACGCACGTGACGCATCCGTTCTTCGGGCCCATCGACCTCACGCGCGGCATGCGCCTGGCCGCCGTCCACATCGAGCACCACACCCGCCAGCTCGCCTCCATCAAGGGCTGACCGCGGGCGTCCTTCCGCTCCGCGTTGCGCTCCACGGCGCCGGTGTCCCACGCCGGCGCTCCGCACGCAGTCCCGTCGGCAGGTCGTTTTCATCTCTCCCCACCAAACGCAGCCCTATGACAATGGACCGCAGGGAATTCATCGTGTCGGCCGCCGCGCTGGCGGTGGCCGGGTCGGCGCACGCGTCCACGCCCGCGGGCTCCCCTCCCGATCCGGATGATCCGCACGCCGGCGCGGACCCCGCATCGTTCGCTCCGGACGCGCCCTGGGAGGTGCCGCCCACGCTGCAGGCCGAGTTCGACGCCCTGCTGGCGTGGATGCGCGCGGCGGGGTGGAGCGCGTACCTGCGGCGGGCGGCGGGGCTGGACCTGGAGCTGTCCGGCGAGGCCCTGCGCCGGGAGCTGTCCCGGCCGCTGGTGCTTTCCCGGCCCCGCCCGGACGGGTTCACGGACTTCGCGGGCGGCCCCGCCCTGAACCCCGGCGCGCCCGCCCGCAGCCTGCTGTACCACGCGCTGGCCAGCCCCCTCGTCCGCCTCACGGACGAGAACGGCACGCCCGCGACGCCCGACCGCTATCCCTCGCCCGCCCAGCTGGACACGCTGGAGAACTACATCTACGCCCTGGAGCCCCTGACCCCCGTGGAGATGCGGCGGGAGGGCTGGGTGCTGGCGGTGTTCGCGTACGAGTACCGACCGGCCGTCAAGACGCCGCACGGGGCCCACGCGGACCTCGTCTACTCCCGCACGGGCGTATCGCGGGTGGGCAGCCAGCCGCGGGTGTGGGACGCGGAGCACCGCTGCCACACCAGCGTGCCGGCCGGGCCGGGCGCGCCACGCGACCTGGCCGTCACGCCCGCGCGCTATGGCCTGTTCCTGGCGCGCCCCGTACGGCTGCGCGAGGTGAGCCTCACTGGCCGGGACGCGGACGACGACAAGCGCGAGTTCCTGCTTCCCGTGCGCAAGGTGTTCGCGGGCGACCGCTACCTGGGCGGCGGGCGCATCGCCTTCGCCGAGTCGCACCGCAACGAGAAGCTGCGGCGGCTCACGATGGGGCCGGGCGTCGAGCTGCCCCCGGGCGTGTTCGACACGGCTCGGCCCCCGTTCGTCCGCACGAGCGCCACGGCCACCGACCCCGCGTATCCGCTGGGCGCGGCGCACGACAGCGCGCTGGTGGAGCTGGAGCCGGCCGGGTCCGCCGTGCTGCTGGCCCCGGTGCCCGCCCCCCTGGTGCGGCCCGCGGTACAGGGGCGCGAGCGGCTGCGCTTTCGGGTGCCGCCCGAGCGGACGGAGCTCGTCAAGTTCTCCAACCGCAGGTACACCACGCTCAAGCTCTCCGACCGGCCGTTTCCGGACGCGCTCGACCTGCTGGACCAGGGCTTTCGCGCGCCGCGCAACACGCCCCTGTTCGCCAACATCCGGTTCCGCGTGCCCGCGGACGGGCGGGGCGAGCCGCAGCACCTGGGCGCGGACACGGACGGCTTCGAGCGCCTGGTGGACGCGGGCGAATACTACGCGGCCATGTTCGAGGACGGCCTGTGCGACGGGTGCGTGCACGCGGCGGTGGTGGGCGCGCCGCCGGCCGGGAGCTCGCCGGAGGCCCGGTTCGTCCGGCAGGTCCACGCCGAGCCCGTGCTGCCGGCGTTTTCGGTGGTGGCGGCGCCCGACTTCTTTCCCATGGTGGACGGCGGGGACCTCGCGGCGTTCGCGAGCCACTTCCAGAGCGGAGGCCCGGCCGTGCTGAGCGCGGGGCGGCTGCGGGCCAACCCGCACGTGCGGCTTCCCGGCGCCGACGCGCCCGCGTTTTCGCCCCTGGCGCCGGCGGCGCGGGCCGAGACGGTGGCCGCGGTGATGTCGCACCGGGCCTCGCCGCGCCGGGTGCAGCCGGGGGCGCGGTCCTACCCCGGCACCAACACGCTCCCCGACACCGCGTCCAACGTCTTCTTTCCCGGGTGGGACCTTACCTACTCCGGGCGAATGCCGCGGGTGGATCCCAAGTTCGGCGTGTACTACGCCACCTTCGGGCTGGGCTCGCCCTTTCCGGAAGACACCAAGCTGTGCGCCGCGGCCAACGGCATGTGGCCCGGCTCGTCGCCGGACGCGGCGCGCACCTTTCACGCGATGCTGGAGTCCCTGCCGTTCCTGGGCCGGCCCACCACGTCCGTGCCCCTGCTGGACCACGAGATCGGCTTTCACGCGGACAACCCCGCCGTGCGCGGCGGGCTGCGGCGGGAGAGCCGCGGATGGGACGGCGAGCAGGGCCCGTTCCTGGAACGGGTTTCCCGGGGAAGCGGGGCGGGGGCACAGGGGCCGATCGTGGCGAACTTCACCGACATCGGCCGGTCGGACTACGTGGCCAACGCGCTGAGCACCGGCCAGCCGCTGGACGCGTCCGTGCTGCGCGACGTGTCGGCCGCGGCGCTCGTGGGGCGGATGGAAGCCCTCGCCCTGTGCATCCGCACCCTTCCCGGGCTGCTCGCCTCGGTCAAATACAACGCCATGTGGCTGGTGAGCGCCGAGGAGGTGGCGGACTGGCGCGCGGGCGCGGAGGGGATCGGCATCCCCGAGCGGCTGTTTTCCGGCGGCCGCGCGTGGGCCACGGCGTCGCGGCTGGGGAGCGCGGCCGCGGGCTTCCTGTACGTCTTCGTGGAGCTGGCGAGCGGCAAGCCGTCCCTGATCGACCCGCGGGGGATGCGGATGCGGGCCCCCTGCAAGCGGGTGCACGTGTGCCAGGTGTCGGGAAGCCGGATTGCCTGGACCTCCTTTGCCGGCACGGCCGTGACCGCGCCGGCGCAGTGGAGAACGGCCGGGTAGTCTCCGCCGCCGTCTCCGCCCCGTGGCGGCGGCGGGAGGAACGGAAGCCCTCCTCCGGTGATCC
>NZ_DASURI010000544.1:0-10585 GCF_036280135.1 Longimicrobium sp. | reverse complement strand
CAATCCACCCCAGGCCGTCCATGAACGACTCCTCGCTTACGCGCCAGGCCACCGCAGCCGCGGGATAGGTGCCCCACTCGTTGGCCGCGCCAAAGCGCGATGAACCGTCGCGGCGCACACTCAGGGTAAGCAGGTAGCGGTCCATCACCGACCAGTTCACGCGGCCAAAGAACGAGGCCAGCTTGCTTTCGTCCACGTAGAGCGAGGGCCGCACCTTGCCCGAGCCGGAGGGCAGGCCGTTGATGCCCAGTAGGTCCGACGCCAGGCTGTCGGCCTGGAATTCGGCGAAGTCGCGATCCCGCGTCTCATACGACCAGCCGGCCGTCGCGTCGATGTTGCTGTCCCACAGATCCAGGTCGCGCACGAAATTGCCGTACGCATCCACCACCGTGTTCAGCTCCGACGGATTGCGTTGAAAGAAGAAACCGCGGTTCACGCCACTTTCGATCTCGGCATACGTCGTGGTGGGGCGAAACTCCGTGCGCTCTACCGCGGTCATGTCGTAGCCAAAGCGCGCCGTGGCGCTCAGGCCTTCCAGGAACGGCAGCTTGTAGCGGGTTTCCAGGTTGCCCACGCTGCGCCAAGTGCTGCCCTGGTCCTGCACCAGCGCCAGTTCCGACAGCGGGTTGTTGGGGGCCAGCTGGTTGCCCGTCCATTCGAAGTACTGGCCATTGGCCAGGCGAATGGGCTGCGTGGGCGCAAAGGCCGTGGCCGCGCCCAGGATGCCGCCGGGGATGAACTCGTCCTCCGTGCGAGCACCCCGCACGCTCACCTGCATGCTCAGCCGGTCGTTGAACAGCACGTGCCCGTAGTTCAGGGCCGCCGACAGACGCTCCGTGCTCGTGCCGCGGATGACACCCTCCTGCTCCAGGTAGCCCAGCGACAGGCGGTAGTTCATCTCCCCGCCGGAGCCGGACAGCGCCAGCGTGTGCTCCTGGCCCAGGGCGTCGCGCTCCAGCTGGCCGTACCAGTCGGTGTCGGCGTTGCCCAGCAGCGCCACGCGGCCGGGCGCGTACTGCGTCACTGCGGCGCGGAACTGGTCGGCGCCCAGCAGGTCGGGCCTGCGGGTGACCTGGGAGGTGCTGAACGAGTTTGTGTACGAGAACTGCGGCTGGCCCCCGCCGCCCTTCTTGGTGGTGATGATCACCACGCCGTTGGCGCCGCGCGAGCCGTAGATGGCCGTGGCGCTGGCGTCCTTGAGCACCACCACGCTCTCTATGTCCTGCGGGTTCAGGAAGTTGAGCGGATTGCGGCCGGCGCTCAGCCCGCCGCCCACGGCCAGCGGGGTGCCGTCCACCACGAACAGGGGCTCGTTGCTGGCGTTGGCCGATGTGCCGCCGCGCACGCGGATGCTCAGCCCGCCGCCCGGCTCGTTGTTGTCCACGACCTGCACGCCCGCCACCTTGCCCTGGATGAGCTGCTCGGGGCTCACCACGCGGCCGGTGTTGAACTCCTCGCTCGTCACCACGTCCACGCTGCCCGTGACGTCGCGCTCCTCCTCGGTGCCGTAGCCGATGGCCACGACTTCCTCGAGCAGCAGGGCGCTGGACGAAAGGGCGAGGGTGACGTTCGCGGTGCCGCCGGCGGTCACGTTCACCTGCTGCCGCGCCGTGGCGTAGCCGATGCGCGAGGCCTGCACGGTCTGCGCGCCCGCGGGCACGCCCGACAGGCTGAAGCGGCCTTCCGTGTCACTGACGGTGCTGCGTCCGCCCGCGGTCACGGCGGCCCCGGCCAGGGGCTCCTGCGACGTGCCTTCCAGCACGCGCCCCGTGACCGTGCCTGACTGTGCGCTCAGCGAGGCCGCCCCCAACAGGCAGCCGATGAGCGCGAAAAGGATCGAACGACCGAGTGCCATGGTGGTGTGTCCTCCAAGGGTGGGGGAAGTGGGTGAGCGGAATGCAAGCCGGCGGGGGCCGGCACGGGATCACACGGGCAACGGGCTCAAAGGTCCTGCAATCCTGCCATCGGGCACGCCGGCGCCGGGTTTGTCAAGATTCCCAACAAATCCGGCGCGACGCTCCCTGCGCGGGCTCCGGGGGCGATCCTTCCGCCCGTTTCGGAGCCTGTCCCGGCGCGTCCGTCATTCGTCAACAAATCAGACAAATTCAGGTGCGGCGCGGTCCTTCTGGTCCAGCGACTGCGGGTTATGCGGTCCTGAGCGGGTCCGGTTGGACTGCGGATGCCTCGGTTGGGTAACGGCTGAGTAATTAGTATCGTAATCTTCCAAACTTGCCGTGTCAACATCGTCTCGCGTCTGCTGCAACCGTATCCCGCCGCACCCCGCGCGGGGTGGAAAGGGCGTGGTGCCTCACGATTCCGTCCATCGGGGGTTTTCCGCGCGGCACGTGGAGATGCGGCGGACGCGACTTTGGCAACAAGTCTTACAAATCCAGATCACGCACCGGCCGGGCAAAAAACCAACGGCAACGGCATTCTCACGCAGAGCCGCGGAGGACGCAGAGTACCCCATCCCCAGCGGACCGTCGCCTCTCTGCTTCGGGGCGGACGCCGGGAAGCATCTGGAAGCGCAGGGTTTCTGCTACGCGACGGCCGGTCGCGGACCGGACGGAGCCCGCAGGAGGACGGCGTCCCTTGGCAGAGGGACTGCTTTCGGCGAGGGGACGGGATCCGCGTTTTTTCGGAGAGGCACGATGGCGGCGCCGGGGGCGGATGTCTGCCGGTGCAGATCATCCACCTGATCGCGATCGGGAAGAGGCTGCCCGGGCCGGACCTCTCCGCGCGGCGCGGTACGGGATTGGCTACCGGATGACGCCGTTCGCTGGACGCATCCACTTGCATGGAGGCTGACGATGAAGAAGCTTCGCCTGAGCGTCGAGGACCTGGCCGTCGAATCGTTCGCGACGGCGCGCGGGACGGACGAGCCCGGGACGGTGCGCGCGCACGACGCGGCCATCACGGAGTCGTGCACCAACTGCACGTACGACGACACGCTGTGCGGCCTTACCCGGGCCTGCTCCAACGCCGCCCCGCTCTGCTGACGCACCTCGACCCGGCCGGGAAGGACGGAAGGGAGCCGCCCGCGAGGTCGGCTCCCTTCCCGTCTCCCGCCCGCGCCGGCAGACCGGCGCGACGCTTATCCCACCAGCTCGTCGACCCGTTTCGCCGAGAAGCCGGCGGTGGCGCGATCGGCGCGGACGATGACGGGGCGCGTGACGAAGGTGTACTCCTCCGTCATCAGCCGCAGCAGGTCGTCGTCGCTCAGCGTCTGCTCGTGCAGGCCCATGGCGCGGTACTTCATCGCCCGCCGCGAGAACAGCTTGTCGGCGCTGCCCACCTTGCGTGCCAGGTCCTCCACCTCGGCCCGCTCCAGCGGCTGCGCCTTGAGGTCGCGGAAGGAGCGGATGGGCACGCCCTTCTCCTGCAGGTACGCCACCGCCTTCTGGCAGGTGGTGCAGTGCGGCAGCCAGTACACGTCCACGCCAGCGTCACTCGTCATCGGCGGATCCCCGCAATCGGCAGAAGTTCAGCGCGCGGACCCCGCGCCCGCGCGCGGCACAATCTATCCATCCGCCCATCGTTCACAACGTAGACGGAGGACGGGGCAACAAAAAGGCACGCAGCCCGTGCGGAACCGCGTGCCCTTCGTCGCCCCCATCCGACCGGCTTACGCGCAGAGGCAGCGGTACGAGGCGTAGCCGCCCAGGTTGGGGTTGGGCTCCCAGGCGGGGGCGGCGTGGGGGTGCGGGCGCAGCTGGGCGAGCGTCTCCAGCAGCGCCTGCACGGCCACCTGCACCTCCACGCGCGCGATGGACGCGCCCGGGCAGCGGTGCGAGCCGGAGCCGAACGCCAGGTGCGGGTTGGGCCGCCGCGCGGCCTCGAGCGCGTGGGGATCGGCAAAGACGGACGGGTCGTGGTTGGCGGCCTCCAGGAACAGCACCACGCGGTCGCCGCGGCGAATGGAGGGTCCCTCCCGGCCGTCCTCGCCGTCCAGGCGCAGGTCCTCGGCCGCGTAGCGCGCCACGTACCGCGTGGGCGTCACCACGCGCAGGATCTCCTCGGCCAGGCGCCGGCCGGAGCCCGGGTTCTCCGCGATCTGCCGCCGCCATTCGCCCCACGACGGCAGCAGGAGGGGAATGCCGCTTCCCAGCGCCTTTTGCGTGGTCACCCGCCCCGCGGCGAACGCCATCATGCACTGGATGACGACGTCCTCCTCGTCGTCCAGCCCGCCGTCGCGCAGGAACGCGCCGATCAGGTCGTCGGACGGGGTGCCGCCGCGCGCCGCCACCTGCGCGCGAAAGTAGTCGCCCAGCTGCACCACCTCGGTCACGTCCACCTGCAGGTACCCGCTGGTGATGTTGGCGAAGGTGGTGGACCAGCGCTCCAGCCGCGCCATCTCCTCCTCGTCCACCTCCGGCAGCCCCATGATGCGGGAGATGGCCTCCATGGAGAACGGGATGGCAAAGTCGCCCAGCAGGTCCAGCTCGCCCCGGGCGCGGCCGCGCTCCGCCAGCACCCGCGCCACCTCCAGCAGCGGCCCCGCCAGCGCCTCCTGCCGGCGCGCCAGCTCCACGAGCACGGCCCGCCGCACGGCCTCCTGCCGGGGCCCGTCCGTGAAGATCACCTGCCGCTGCACCGCGTCGGAGAGAAACGACCGGCGGGCCGGGCGGCGCGCCGGCGGGGCGACGACCGTGGGATCGGAGATGAAGCGCGCGTCGGCCAGGATGCGGCGCGTGGCCTCGTGCCCCGTCACCAGCCAGCACCGCCCCGTGGCGTCCCAGGTAACGCGGTCGCGCGCGCGCAGGGCGTCGTACAGGGCGTGGGCGTCCGCGTACGCCGCCGTGAGGTCCTCGAGCGTGGCCGGCGCGCCGCTCAACTGCATGTGCATCTTCGTCCTGGGATGGATCCGTTCGTACCGCGTGCGGCGCCGGGGTGGACCGCCGGCGCGCCGTCAGGGGGGAAGTGTCTCAATATAACATGGCGGAAAAGATGCCGTACAGTAGCGCGACCGTTTTCGGCCGCGGCGCCGCGCTCCTCCATTCTCTCACGCGGAACCGAAGTGGAGACGGGCGGATGCGGACGCGCCGGGACGATCCCGCGGATCATCCCGGCGCGTTTCATCCAGGCGTGGGTCGCCGGCGGAGGATGGTCCGCCGGCGGCCTCATCGACCGATGTGGCGAACCCTCACAGCGAATCCAGGATGGGCTTGAAGTTGTTTCCCGCCCGTGCGTCATTCTGAGCGAGGAAGGCGCCAGCGCGGTCCATCTCCTCGCGTGGAACCGTGGGCGCCTTCCGACCGAAGACTCTGGTCGGGCCGCGCACAGACCTCGCCCATGCTGGACCTCGCGCGCGGACTCAGCGCGCGGGCGGGACCTTGCCCTCCGGCAACCAGATTCTTCGGCCGGCCGACGCCCGATGCACTGCGCGACGGGACAGTCTCAGCCGGCGCCGGCCGACCTCAGAATGACAGCACGGGCGAGAAACGGCTCTGCACCCACTCACGAACCGCGATCAGACGCCCGCCGTGGCCGGGGCGGTCTCGCGCGACGCCGTGTACGCGCGGCAGAGGCCGTGCACCTCGTCGTCCGTGAACGTGTGGTCGCAGGTCTTGGCGGCCTCGAACACGTGCGCGCACAGCGCCTCGTCCGCGCCGTCGTAGCCATGGGCCCGCAGCCAGTGGCGCACGTTGCTGATGCCGCTCATGGGCGAGATCTCGATCACCTGCCGCAGGCCGAACCAGCCGGCCGGCACGCCGCTGTAGATGCGGTCCGCCAGCCACGCGTCGCCCTTGCTCTCGGCCTTGATGATGGCCGCCGCGTGCACGCCCGTCCCCGTGCGGAACGCGTCCTCGCCGAACACGGGCCAGTTGTACGCCAGGTCCACGTGGCACGCCTGCGACGCCAGCGCCACGTACTCGTTCAGCCGCGACAGGTCCCAGTCGTGCAGCCCCAGCAGCTTGAGGTTCACGAGCAGCAGGTCCATCTCGGCGTTGCCGCAGCGCTCGCCGATGCCCAGCGCCGTGCCGTGGATGCGGTGCGCGCCCTCCTCGATGGCCGCCAGGCAGTTGGGCACGGCCAGGCCGCGGTCGCGGTGCCCATGCCAGTCCACCTTCACGTCCTCGCCGGACGGCTTCACCACCTCGTCGATCACGTAGCGGATGAGCTGGCGAACGCCGTGCGGGGTGGCATGGCCCACCGTGTCGCACACGCAGATGCGCCGCGCGCCGCAGTTGATGGCCGTGGTGTACAGCGCCTTGACCACCTCGGGCGTGGCCCGCGTGGTGTCCTCGGTGACGTACATCACCGGCAGGTTGTTCTCCACGGCAAAGGTCACGGCCTCTTCCGTGGCGCGCAGCATCCGGTCCAGCGTCCAGTCCTCGGCGTACTGGCGGATGGGCGACGAGCCGATGAAGGTGGCCGCCTCGATGGCGATGCCCACGCGCTGCGAGACGTCGATGATGGGCTGTACGTCGTTGCGGTGCGTGCGCGCGGCGCAGTTGGGCTCGATGGCCAGCTTGCTGTCGACGATCTCGCGGGCCAGCGCCTCCACGTCGCGCACGGCGCGGGGGCCGGCGCCCGGCAGGCCGATGTCGGCCGCGGCAATGCCCAGCTCCGCCATCAGGTGGATCAGGCGGATCTTGTCGCCGATGCTGGGGTCGTGCACGGACGGCGACTGCAGCCCGTCGCGCAGCGTCTCGTCGTTGAGCTGCACGCCGCGGCGGGTGGAATAGTCGAAGGAACCGTCCAGCGTGTTCCAGTCGTAGATCAGATCGCTTTCCTGCATCGGCTTGAACCTCGCGGCGTGCTTGGCGGTGACGGGATGCGGCGCGGCGGACGGCGGGGGATGCCGTCCGCGATCATTTGTGCAGAGACTGAACCTAACTCATTTCCCCGCTGTCGCAAAAGGGCCCGCCCCCGGTGCGCCGGAGGGAACGGACGTCGTCTGCCACGGGAACCGCGAGTTCGGCGGCTGGGCCCGACTCCCATCCGCCGCTCCCCTGCCCCGCGCGTCCTCGACCGAGCCGATGATCGCCGTTGCGGAACGGAGCCGGACCGTCCGCACACGTCCGCGCGCCGACGGATCGAGTCATCGCCCGATGACGCGCAACAGTCGTTCCCGTGCGCGGATACGCATCGGACCTGTCCGCGCCCGGGCGAAATCCTACATTGTCGCCGCCGCCGATCCGGATCGAGGGACGGCGGCGGATCCGCATCGAACGATTCCACCGACACGTCGACATCGATCCCATGAGCCTGTCCGACGATCGCGCCGCCCTTCCGCGGCTCCTGGAGCTGGCCCGGGCCGAGGCGGAGCGGTTCCTGGGCGCGCTGGACGAGCAGCCCGTGGCGCACCGGGTGCCGCGCATCGATCCGCTGGGCCTGCCGGATGCCGGGCTGGGCGCGGAAGGCGCGCTGGAGCAGCTCCGCGCCCGCTACGCGCCGTGGATGAGCGGCAGCGCCGGCCCGCGCTACTTCGCGTTCGTCACGGGCGGCACCACGCCCGCCGCCCTCGTGGGCGACTGGCTGACGGCCGCGTACGACCAGAACCTGGCGGACGCGGGCGAATCCGCCTCGCGCCAGCTCACGCTGCACGCCATCGCCATGTTCCGCGCGCTGCTGGGCGTGCCGGACAGCTTCGACGGCGCGCTGGTGACGGGCGCCACGGCGTCCGCCATCACGGCCATGGCCACGGCGCGGCAGTGGGTGGGCCGGCAGCGCGGCGTGGACGCGGCGGCGGAGGGCGTGCACGCCATCGGTCCGGTGCGCGTGCTTTCGGGGACGCCGCACGCCAGCGTCTTCAAGGCGCTGTCCGTGACCGGAATGGGGCGCAACGCGCTGCGCGTGGTCCCCACGCTGCCGGGCCGCGAGGCCGTGGACGTGGACGCGCTGGCCGATGCGCTGGCCCGCGTGGAGACGGAGGGCGAGGGCCCGGCCATCGTCGTCGCAAACGCGGGCACGGTGAACACGGGCGACTTCGACGACCTCGCGGCCGTCGCGGCGCTCCGGGCGCGCTTCTCGTTCTGGCTGCACGTGGACGGCGCGTTCGGCGCGGTGGCGGCGGCGAGCCCGCGCTATCGCGACCGCCTGGCCGGCATCGAGTCCGCCGACTCGCTGACGGTGGACGGGCACAAGTGGCTCAACGTGCCGTACGAGTCGGGCGTCATCTTCACGCGGCACCAGGGGCTGGAGGGAGAGGTGTTCCGCAGCGCCGGCGCGTATCTGCCGGCCACGCCCACGCCGGACACGTTCATCCACCTCACGCCGGAGAACAGCCAGCGCCTGCGCGCCCTGCCCCTGTGGATGACGCTAGCCGCGTACGGCCGCGCGGGCTACGCGGAGGTCGTGGAGCGCTGCTGCGACGCCGCCGCGTGGCTGGGCGGGCGGATCGGCGCGCATCCGGGGCTGCGGCTGCTGGCGCCCGTGCGGCTGAACGTGGTCTGCTTCACGCTGGCGGAGGCGGACGGGCAGGCGCGGCCCGCGGCGGAGGTGCAGGCGTTCCTGGACCGGCTGGCGGCGGACGGCGCGGCGTTCCTCACCCCGACGACGTACGCCGGCGTGCCCGCCGCGCGCATCGCCGTCTCCAACTGGCGCACGACGCGGGCGGACGCGGAGCGCACCTGGGCGGCCATGGAACGCGCGCTCGCCGGCTGACCACCGCGGTCGCGTTCGGAGCGCTGGCCCCGTCGCCGACTCGGGCGAGACCAGCGCCCGTGCCGACTACGACTTTCGGCCGCCTTCGCGCCGGAGGGGCTGAAGCCGCCGCAACGACAGCGGAAAGCCTCACAAACTGCGTGAGGCTTCAACGGCTTGATGGGCGCCGCCGGTGCACACGAGACGACCTCCGCTGGGGCAGGCCGCGCAGGCGGACTTCGCGATTTTCCAGCGGCGAATTCATTCGCTCCGGCTGGGGGGCGGGCCGTCACCGGATCAGATTCACGACAGGCATCATTCGTCTCCCCTTTCGCCTGTGCTCTCCCGAAACATCCGCTGTCCCCGTTGACGCACGAAGCCTGCGGCGGCAGGTTGCCGCGCTTTCGCATCACGCACCCTGAGCACACGCGGACGGCCACCCTGCGCGACCTGACCCGGCAGACCGCCCTGCAGCCCCTGCGGCGGCAGGTGCACCAGACCGACGACCAGACGCTCGCCGAGCAGATCGAGCTCGTGCGCATCCCCGCGCCCCCCTTTGCCGAGGAGGCGCGCGGCGCGCACGTGCTTGGCCGCTTCGGCGCGCTGGGCCTGGCCGACGCCCGGCGCGACGAGATCGGCAACGTGCTGGGCACGTGGGCGCCGGAGGGCGCGGAAGGCGCGCCCGTGGTGGTCGCCGCGCACCTGGACACCGTCTTTCCCGCCGGCACCCGCGTGGAGCCGCGCACCAGCGGCAAGCGCATCCACGCGCCCGGTATCACGGACAACTGCCGCGGCCTGGCGGGCATGCTGGCCGTGGCGCGCATCCTGGCCGCGTCCGACGTGCGGGCGCCCCGTCCCGTGCTCTTTGCCGCTACGGTCGGGGAGGAGGGCATCGGCGACCTGCGCGGCGTAAAGCACATGTTCCGCGAGGGTTCGCCCCTGCGCGGCGCGGCGGCGTTCATCGCGCTGGACGGCAGCGGGCTGCGGCGCATCGTGCACCGCGCCATCGGCTCGCGGCGGCTGCGGATCGAGATCGCGGGCCCCGGGGGGCACTCGTGGTCCGACCGCGGCGTGCCCAACCCGGTGGCCGCGCTGGGCTCGGCCATCGCGGGAATCGGCGGGTTCGCCCTGCCGCACCCGGACCGCTCCGCACTCACCGTGGCCCGCGTGGGCGGGGGGACGAGCGTGAACGCCATCCCCGAGGACGCGTGGATGGAGCTGGACATGCGCAGCGAGGTGCCCGGCGTGCTGGGGCGGATGGAGGACGACGTGCGCGCCGTGCTGGCCCGCGCCGTGGAGGCGCAGAACACGGCGCGCCGCAACGGCACGCCCCCGCTGCGGGCACAGGTGGAGATCATCGGCGACCGGCCGTCAGGCGAGACGACGGCCACGCACCCGCTGGTGCGCGCGGCGTCGCTCATCACGGGCTCGCTGGGCGCGCAGCCGGAGCTGGTGGGCTCGTCCACGGACGCAAACGTGCCCATGGCGCTGGGCATCCCCTCCATCGCCATTGGCGCGGGCGGCGACAGCGGCGGCATTCACACGCTGGACGAGTGGTACGCCAACGACGGCGGCGCGCTGGGCGTGGAGCGGGCGCTGCTGGTGGTTCTCGCGGCGGCAGGCGTGTGAACGAGGGTACGGAAGTGCGTGAGTGCGAAAGTGCGAAAGTGCGAAAGCACACGGGCGAGGTCGTGCACGCGGGCGTGGGTCGAGCCGGAGCGGGTAAATTCGCCGTCGCTGGGACAGCGATTAGCCTCGTCTCGCGCTGACGCGCTCTGCGAACGAGGCTTCCACCGACCGGCTCCCCGTCCCGGTGCACATCGCCCAACTTCGCTGGGGCAGTCCGCGCAGGCGGACTTCGTGCCTTTCCAGCGGCGAATTCATTCGCTCCGGCTGGGACTCCGCGTCTCCTCCACCGACCGGCTCCCCGTCCCGGTGCACATCGGCCGACCTTCGCTGGGGCAGTCCGCGCAGGCGGACTTCGTGCCTTTCCAGC
>NZ_DASURI010000543.1:0-19209 GCF_036280135.1 Longimicrobium sp. | reverse complement strand
TGGCCGCCTCGGTGCTCGAGCTCACCGCGGCCCGGCCGGGCAACATCGACGATGCGCGGGTGTGTGCGTCCGACAACCTCCGCAGCTGCACCCTGCGGGACGGGGTGGCCATCTTTGCCGTGGACAATCCGGAGATCGGCGGGGACTCCGCCGTGGTGGTCGTCAAGGCGATGTGGCTCGGCAACCTTACCAAGCAGCCCGTCCAGGACGGGATCTTCCGCGTGACGCTCCGGCGGGACGCCACCGGGTGGAAAGCCGTCTCGGCCCGGACGCTGAACATCTCGTAGTCCCCGAATCCGGAGATCAGCTGTTCCCTGGGGGTTGAAACAGCATTCTCACACGGGGCCTTCGGCCAACGGAGTCAACGGTAACGGATCAAAAGAAAACCGCTGTCTCCGTTCGCCGCAGGCGCCGTGTGCGATCCTTCGTGGAACCATCCCGCGCGTCTGTGCCGGCGGCGCGCTTCTCTTGTATCACGGCAAGCAAATGGAAAGGACGTGGATGAGCCTGTCATCCGCGTCCTTTCCCGCTCCGTCCGCGACGATCCGACCCCTCCTACTCCGCGGGCGGGGGGCCCAGCACGTCGCGGAGGCGCCGGGCCAGCGTGTCGGGGGCCACCGGCTTCTGGATGAACTCCGCCCCGGGCTCCAGCACCCCGTGCCGGTCGATGGCCTCGCTGGTGTAGCCCGACATGTAGATGACCCGGACCTCCGGCCACCGCGCGCGCACGGCGCCCGCCAGCTCGCGGCCGCTCATCCCCGGCATCACCACGTCCGTCAGCAGCAGCTGGGGCGGCGCGCCGGCGGCCTCGGCCAGCGACAGGGCCTGGGCCCCGCCGTCGGCGGCCACCACGTCGTAGCCCAGCCGCCGCAGGAACATGGCCAGCAGCCCCCGCACCACCTCGTCGTCCTCCACCAGCAGCACCGTCTCGCTGCCGCCCGGCGCCGGGCCCGTATCGGCCACGCGCTCCGGGGCCGCCTGCGGCGACCGCTCCACGGGCAGGTAGATGCGAAAGGTGGTGCCCGCGCCCGCCTCGCTCTCCACCCGCACGTGCCCGCCGGACTGGCGGATGATGCCGTACGCCGTCGACAGCCCCAGCCCCGTGCCCTTGCCCTGCGGCTTGGTGGTGAAGAAGGGCTCGAAGACGCGCTGCCGCACCCCCTCGTCCATCCCCACCCCCGTGTCGCGCACGGCGAGCATGACGTACGGGCCCGCCGCCACCTCGTCGCCGTCCTCGGCCACGCGCCCCTCCAGCATCACGCTGGACGTCTCGATGGTGAGCGTGCCCCCCTCGGGCATGGCGTCGCGGGCGTTCACGGCCAGGTTCATCAGCACCTGCTCCAGCTGGCCGGGGTCCGCCCGCACCACGCCCACGCTGGCGGAGAGCGACGTGCGCAGCCGCACGTCCTCGCCGATGAGCCGCCGCAGCATGCTCTCCACGTCGGTGACGACGGCGTTGATGGACAGCGCGCGGGGCTGCAGCACCTGCTTGCGGCTGAAGGCCAGAAGCTGGCGGGTGAGCCCCGCGGCCCGGTCGGCCGCCTTGCGGATCTCGGCCGCGTGCCACCGCGCGTCGTCGGGGACGCCGTCGGCCGTGCGCAGCAGCTCGGCGTGCCCGCCGATGGCCATGAGCATGTTGTTGAAGTCGTGAGCAATGCCGCCCGCCAGGCGCCCCACGGCCTCCATCTTCTGCGAGTGCAGCAGCTGCCGCTGGCTTTCGCGCAGGGCCCGCTCGGCCTCGCGCCGGTCGGTGATGTCGGTGGCCACGCCCAGCACCTGCAGCCGCCCGCCGTCCGGGGGAAAGAGCGCCACCTTGCGGGTGCTGAACCAGCGCGTCTCGCCCGAGACGGGCAGGGTGATGGGCTCCTCCACCGACAGCATGCGCCGGCTGCGGATGACCTCGCGGTCGCCCTCCAGGAACCCGCGCACCTGCTCGGCATCGGGGTTGAAGTCGCCGTCCGTGCACCCGATCAGGGCCGCCGGGGTGGTGTCGTAGAGGTCCGCCAGGGCGCGGTTGCCCAGGACGAAGCGCCCGTCCCAGTCCTTGACCCACACGGCGCTGGGAAGGGCGTCCAGCACGGCGGCCAGGTACGCCCGCTGGGCCTGCAGCCCGGCCTCGGCCCGGCGGTGGCGGGTGGCGTCGTGAAAGCTCCACACGCGCCCCACGATGCGGTCGCCCACGCGCTGGGGGCGCGACGTGCGCTCGAACACGCGCCCGTCGGCCAGCACCACCTCGTCGTGGCTCACGGCGTCGGCGTGGCGGTACAGCTCGCGCACCCGCGCCACGAACCCCGCGGGATCCGCCGCCCGCTCCGCCACGCTGTGCAGGAGCGGGTCGTCGGCCTCGCCGTCGCCGGGGGGCACCACGTCCCACATCTCGGCAAAGCGGGGGTTCCACCCGCGCACCCGCCCCTCCAGGTCCACGACGAGAATGCCGTCCGTGGTGGCGTCCAGGGTGGCGCGCAGCAGGGACAGCGACTGCTCCAGCTCCTCGCGCACACGCCGCGGCTCCGTCACGTCCGTCACGGCGCCCAGGGTGCCCACGACGTTGCCGTCGGCGTCGCGGAAGGGCGCGGCGGCCACCTCGATCCACCCCCGCGACCCGTCGCGCCGCAGCGACCGCACCTGGTAGCGCTCGTGGTCCCCCCCCTTGCGGCGCTCCAGGCGGGCCATCATCCCGTCACGCTCCTCGGGCGCCACCAGCACCTCGCCGCTCACGTGCCCCAGCAGCTCCCCGGGGCGCCAGCCGAAGATCTCCTCCACCCGCGGGTTGGCGTAGACGATGCGGCTCTCCAGGTCGGTGATGATGAGCGCCTCGGCCATGCGCTCCACGACGTCCTGGAAGCGCCGCTCCTCCTCGCGCAGGGCCGCCTCGGCGCGCACGCGGGCCGTGACGTCGCGGCAGCCGCACAGCAGGGCCGGGCGCCCGTCGTGCTCCACGGGGGCCAGGCTGGCCTCCAGGTGCACCGGGGCGCCGTCGGGGCGCGCGTGGACGGCGTGCACCCTCACGGGCCCGGCGGCGCCCGGGGCGCCCGCCAGGGGCAGGGGCGCGGGTCCCCCCTCCAGCCGCGCGCGGGGCACGCCGAAGAGGGCGCACGCGGCGGGGTTGGCCCGCAGCACGGTGCCGTGCGCCGGGTCCACCAGGAGGATGCCGTCGCCCGCGCGCTCGAAGAGGTGCCGGGCGTCGGCCTCGCTGCGGCGCAGCCGCTCCACCGTGTGCTCCAGCTCGGCCGTGCGCCGGGCCACCGTGCCCTCCAGCGCCGCCGCCGAGGCCCGCAGCTCCGCCGCCAGCGCCTCGCGCTCGCCCGCCACCCGCACCAGCTCGGCCCGCTCCAGCCGCAGCTCCACCTCGGCGGCGGCCCAGCGGGCCAGGTCCTGCACCCCCCGCACCTCCTCGTCCGTCCACGCCCGCGGGTCGCGGTCGATGGCGCAGAACGAGCCCAGGACGCTGCCGTCCGGCGCCAGCAGGGGCACGCCCAGGTATCCCACCACCCGCAGGTCGGCGATGGCGGGGCTCGCGCGCAGCTGCGGGTGCTCGCGGGCGTCGCGGATGACGAGCGGCCCCCCCGTGGCCACCACGTGCTGGCAGAACGAGTGGGAGAGGGGCGTCTCGCGCGCGCTCATCCACGGCTCCGGCAGCCCCACGCACCCCGTGAAGCACTGCCGGTCGTCGCTCACGAGGGTCACCAGGGCCGCGGGAACGCGCAGCAGGCGCACGGCGCACGCCGACAGGCGGTCGAACGCCGCCTCGCCGGGGCCGTCCAGCAGCCCCGTGCGGCGCAGGGTCTCCAGCCGGCCCGCGGCGCCCAGGACCCGCGCCCGGTCCTCGGCCCCGGGGAGCACGGGGTGCGCCGGCGGCATGGCCCCGCCGCTCACCGGCCCTCCAGCACTTCGCGCAGCCGCTGCGCGAGGACGTCGGGGGCCACGGGCTTCTGGATGAACTCCGAGCCGGGATCCAGCACGCCGTGCCGGTCGATGGCCTCGTTGGTGTAGCCCGACATGTAGATCACCTTGACCCCGGGCCAGCGCGCGCGCACGGCGCCGGCCAGCTCGCGGCCGCTCATTCCCGGCATCACCACGTCCGTCAGCAGCAGCTGGGGGGGCGCGCCGGCGGCCTCCACCAGCGACAGGGCCTCGTCGCCGCCCCCCGCGGAGATGACGTCGTAGCCCAGGCGCCGCAGGAACATGGCGAGCAGCCCCCGCACCACCTCGTCGTCCTCCACCAGCAGCACCGACTCGCTCCCCTGCTCCGGCGGGCGGGCCTGGGCCACGGCGGGCACCTCGTGGGGGGCGTCCTCGCGGGGGAGCCAGATGGTGAAGCGCGTGCCCTGCCCCGGCGCGCTCTCCACCCGGATGTGGCCCCCGGACTGGCGCACGATGCCGTACACGGTGCTCAGCCCCAGCCCCGTCCCCTTGCCCTGGGGCTTGGTGGTGAAGAAGGGCTCGAAGATGCGCTGCCGCACCCCGGGGTCCATCCCCACCCCCGTGTCGCGCACGGCGAGCATGACGTAGCGCCCGGGCGCCACCTGGTCCTCGTCCACGGCCACGGGCGCGTCCAGGGCCACGTTGGCCGTCTCGATGGTGAGGGTGCCACCCCCGGGCATGGCGTCGCGGGCGTTCACGGCCAGGTTCATCAGCACCTGCTCCAGCTGGCCGGGGTCCGCCCGCACCACGCCCACGCTGGCGGACAGCGACGTCCGCAGCCGCACGTCCTCGCCGATGAGCCGCCGCAGCATGTCCTCCACGTCGGTGATGACGGCGTTGACGGAGAGGGAGCGGGGCTGCAGCACCTGCTTGCGGCTGAAGGCCAGCAGCTGCCGGGTGAGCCCCGCGGCCCGGTCGGCCGCCTTGCGGATCTCCTCGGCCTGCCAGCGGCTGGCGGGGGGCAGGTCGGGGTCGCCCCGCAGCAGCTCGGCGTGCCCGCCGATGGCCATGAGCATGTTGTTGAAGTCGTGGGCGATGCCGCCCGCCAGGCGCCCCACGGCCTCCATCTTCTGCGAGTGCAGCAGCTGCCGCTGGCTGTCGCCCAGGGCCTCGCGGGCCTCGCGCTTTTCCCGGGCCAGGCGCAGGTTCTCCAGCGCCGTGCCGGCCAGGGCCGCCAGGGCCTCCACCACCTCCACGTCCTCGGGGGTGTACAGGTCCGGGGTGTAGCTGTGCAGGGCCAGCACCCCCTGCACCCCGCGGGCGCCCAGCACGGGGGCGCGGATGACGGACTGCGAGCGGCGCCCCGTGCCGATGACGGGCGCGCCCGCCCCGGCGGGGTCGTCGGCCCGGCGGGCCACGAGGGTGCGCCGCTCGCGCACCACCCGCTCCGCCGGGGTGCCGGCGGCGGGGCTCACCCCGGGGGGCACGGGCACCCCCGCGTCCGTGCCGCCCACGGTGGAAAAGGTCTGCGCCGCTTCGTCGTACAGCAGCAGGAAGCAGGCGTCGAAGCGCAGCACCCCCGCCGAGATCTCCTCCAGGGCCTCCTGCAGGGCCCGGGGCGAGTCGGCGCCCACGACGGCCGCGGCGGCCTCGGCGATGGCGCGCATGCGCTCCGCCGTGTGCTGGGCGCGGCGCTCCGCCTGGCGGATGGCTTCCTCGGCGGCCTTGCGGGCGGTGACGTCGTCGGCCACGCCCACCTCGCGGTACACGCGGCCCTCGGCGTCCAGCACGGGGTAGCCGCGGCCGTGGATCCAGCGCACCTCGCCGTCGGGGCGCACCACGCGGTACTCCGCCTCGTACTCCACCCCCGGCGAGCCCATGGTGCGGGCCAGCCGCCCGGCGTCGTCGGGGTGCACGGCGGCCAGCCACGCGTGGGGGTCGCGCAGCACCTCGTCGGGCGCGCGGCCCCAGATCCCGGCGTAGGCGGGGCTCACGTACAGCATGCGCTCCTGGGCGATGTCGTACACGTAGAACACCTCGCCCACGGTCTCGGCCAGCTGGCGAAAGCGCTCCTCGCTGGTGCGCAGGGCCTCCTCGGCCCGCACCCGCTCCGTGACGTCGTGGGCCACGCCCACCTCGCGGTACACCCGGCCCTCGGCATCGCGCACGGGGTAGCCGCGGCCGCGCACCCAGCGAGTCTCGCCGTCGGGGCGCACCACGCGGTACTCCACCTCGTACTCGGCCCCCGGCGAGCCCATGGCCCGGGCCAGCCGGTCGGCGTCGTCGGGGTGCACGCCCGCGTCCCAGGCGCCGGGGTCGCGCAGCACCTCGTCCACGGGGCGCCCCCACACCTTTTCGTACGCGGGGCTCACGTACAGCACGCGCAGCTCGCGCATGTCGTAGATGTAGAACACCTCGTCCACCGTCTCGGCCAGCTGGCGAAAGCGCTCCTCGCTGGCCCGCAGGGCCTCCTCGGCCCGCAGCCGGTCGGTGACGTCCTCGGCCAGGCCGGCCAGGCGGTACACGCGGCCCTCGGCGTCGCGCACGGGGAACCCGCGGCTGCGGATCCACCGCACCTCGCCGTCGGGGCGGATGATGCGGTACGACGACTCGCGCACCCCCGTGACCTCGTCGCGGCTCCACAGGGCCGCGCCGTCGTCGGGGTGCACGGCCCGGGCCCAGGCCGCCGGGTCGCGCATGGCCTCGTCGCGGGGGCGCCCCCACACCTCCTCGTACGCGGGGCTCAGGTACAGCAGGGTGTTGCTGTCCAGGTCCAGGATGTAGAACACCTCGCGGATGTTCTCGGCCATCTCGCGAAAGCGCTCCTCGCTGGCCGCCAGGGCGTGCTCGGCGCGGACGCGCTCCGTCACGTCCTCCGTCATCCCCACGGAGCGGCGCACCACGCCGTCCTCGTCCGTCACGGGAAAGCCGCGGGAGTGCACCCACCGCACGTCACCGTCGGGGCGCACCACGCGGTAGGTGAGGTCCACGGCCTCGCCCGTGCCCCCCAGGTGCGTGGCCACGTAGTCGCGGTCGTCGGGGTGCACGTAGCGCAGCCACGCCCGGATGTCGGCCAGCAGCTCCGACGGGTCGCGGCCGAACACCTGCTCGAACGCGGGGCTCACGTACGTCACCCGCAGGGGGTCCAGCTCGGCCATGTAGAACACGCCCGAGAGGGCCCCGGCGATCTCGCGGAAGCGGGCCTCGCTCGTCCGCACGGCCTGCTCGGCCGTCACCCGGTCCGTCACGTCCTGGCTCAGCCCCACGGCCCGGCGCACCACGCCGTCCTCGTCGGCCACGGGGACGTTGCGGGTCTGGATCCACCGCACCCCCGCGTCGGAGTGGACGATGCGGTAGGTGATGTCGACGGGCCTGCCCCGCTCGGCCAGGGCGGCGGCCACCCGGGCCTGGTCGTCGGGGTGGATGAGGGACACCCAGAGGCGGATGTCGTCCATCACCGGGGCCGCCCCCAGGCCGAACACCTGGGCAAAGCCGGGGCTCAGGTAGGTGGCCCGCAGGGGCTCGATGTCGATGACGTAGAACACGCCGCTCAGGGCGCTCACGATCTCGCGGAAGCGGGCCTCGCTGGCCCGCACGGCCTCCTCGGCCAGCACGCGCTCCGTGACGTCCTCGGTGATTCCGGCCACGCGGTACACCCGCCCCTCGGCGTCGTGCACGGGCACGGAGCGGGTGCGCAGCCACCGCAGCTGCCCGTCGGGGCGGGTGATGCGGTACGACAGCTCCATCCCCTCCGTGCCCGCGTACGCCGCCTCGCGCAGCCGCTCCACGTCGTCGGGGTGCAGCAGGTCGTACCAGGCGTGGCGGTCGCGCAGCAGCGTGTCGGCGGGGATGCCGAAGATCTCCTCGAAGGCCGGGCTCACGTAGCTCACCCGGTCCTCCTCCACCTCCACCATGTAGAACACCTGGTGGATGTTGTCGGCGATCTGCCGAAAGCGCTCCTCGCTGGCCCGCAGCGCCTCGGCGGAGCGCATGCGCTCGGTGATGTCGCGGTAGCTCCACACCCGCCCCACGAGGGCGTCGCCGATGCGCTGGGGACGGGAGAAGCGCTCGAAGATGCGGCCGTCGCGCAGGGGCACCAGGTCCAGGCTCTCGGCCTCGGGGCGGGCGTGCAGGGCCCGGATGCCGGCGTCGAACGCCCCCGGGTCACGGGTGAGCGACGCCGCCCAGGCGATGGCCGCGTCGTCGTCGCCCAACGCCATGACGTCGGCGGGAAGGCCCCACAGCTCGGTAAAGCGGGCGTTCCAGCTCACCATGCGCCCCGTCCGGTCCACCACCAGGATGCCGTCGGCGGTGGACTCCAGGGTGGCCTGCACGAGGGAAAGCGAGCGCTCCCGCTCCTCGCGGGCCCGCTCCGCTTCGGTGACGTCGCGAAACGCCCACACGCGGCCCACCACGCGCCCGTCCAGCCGCTGCGGCAGGGAGTAGCGCTCGAAGACGCGTCCGTCGCGCAGGCGCAGCACGTCGTTCCACTCGCCGTCGGCGTCCACGGCCCGGGCGGCCGCCATGAGGGCGCCGGGCTCGTCCAGCAGCGCCGCCGCGCGGGCCACGACGTCCGCCTCGCCCCGGGCCAGGTCGGCGGCCGTGAGCCCCCACATGCGCAGGAACCGCTCGTTCCAGTGCGCCAGCCCGCCGGCGTGGTCCAGCACGAGGATGCCGTCCGTGGTGGCCTCGAGGGTGGCGCGCAGCAGGGACAGCGAGTGCTCCAGGTCGCGCCGGGCCCGCACCCGCTCGGTGACGTCGCGGTTGCTGGACAGGATGGCCGTCCGCCCGCCGTACTCCACGGGCGAGGCGTTCACCTCCAGGTGCAGCTCGGTGCCGTCGGCCGTGTACTGCACGCTCACGAAGCGCACGGCCTCGCCCGTCTCCATCACCTGCTCCACGAAGGCGCGGCCCCGCTCGGGGTCGCGCGAAAGGGCGCGCAGGGAGGTGCCCACGAGCGTCTCGCGGGGACGGCCGTACAGCTCGCAGGCCCGGGGGTTGGCGTCCAGCACCACCTCGCCGGCGGGCTCGAAGATGAGGATGGCCTCCTGCGAGTTGCGGAACAGGCCGTGGTAGTCGCGCTCGGAGCGGCGCAGGCGCGCCAGCACCTCCTCGCGCTCCGTGACGTCGCGGCCGTTGGCCACCACGCCGCGCACGGCGGGGTCGTCCAGCAGGTTGCGCGAGGTGACCTCCACCACGCACCAGCGGCCGTCTGCCGTGCGCAGGCGGTACGGCTCGCGGATGGTGCCCCCCGGCGCGGCCAGGAGCTCGGCCATGCGCGCGTCGGCGCGGGCGAGGTCGTCGGGGTGCATGAAGTCGGCGAAGGGGCGCCCCACCACCTGCTCCGGGGTCCACCCCAGCATGCGCTGCACGGAGGGGCTGGCGTAGGTCACGCGCCCGTCCGCGTCGTACACGGCCGTGAGGTCCGACGCGTGCTCGATGAGGGAGCGGAAGTGGCGTTCGCTCTCCTCCAGCCGGTCCAGGATGCGGCGGCGCTCCTCGGCCTCGGCGGCCAGGGTGAGGTTGGCGTTGCGCAGCTCGATGGTGCGCTCCTCCACCCGCGCCTCCAGCTGGGCCGTGAGCCGGCGCAGCCCCTCCTCGGCCTCCTTGCGGGCCGTGATGTCGATCCACGACCCCACCACCACCGTCTCGGGGTCCGCCGCGTACAGCAGCCGCTGCTCGTCGCGCACCCAGCGCCATCCGCCTGCGCCGTCGGCCACCCGGTACTCGGTCACCGTCTGCTCGCGCCCGGGCGCGGCCATGGTGTGGTCGCCCAGGGCCGCCAGGTCGTCGGGGTGCACGATGGACATCCACCACGCGAAGTCGGGCCGCGGGGGCTGGGGAATGCCCAGGACGCGGCCGGGGCGCGGCGTGTACCACTCCGACTCGGGAAGGCCGCCCCGCGACGTGAGGGCGTAGATGGCGGCCGGGCTGGCCTCCAGCACCCTCCGGAAGCGCGCGTCGGACTGGGCGCGGGCCAGGCCGGCGCCCAGCATCTCCGCCCCCGTGCGCAGGGCGTCCATCTCGGGGTCGCCCCACGCGCGGTCCCCGTGGCAGTCGTCGAAGCCCAGCAGCCCCCACGTGCGCCCCTCCACCCGCACGGGGACCACGGCAAAGGCGCGGATGTCCTGCGCCTCCAGGAGGGCGCGGGCCTCGTCCGGGAGCTCGTCCGGGCGCAGGATGGCGCCGGGTCCGTCGGCCAGGGGCCGCACCCACGGGGCAAACGTGGGCGCCGTGACGGGGATGTCCAGCATGTCGGGGTTGTCGATCTGCGGCTCCACCCCCGGCGCGCACCACTCGTAGCGCTGGCTCATCACCGGCTCGCCCGCGCGCGACGCGTGGAACTGGAAGACGTACGCCCGGTCGGCGTTCATCCCCCGCCCCAGGGCCTCCAGGGCGTGCCGCACGGCCTGGCCCACGTCGGCCGGGCCCAGCAGGGCGCGCCCCGCCGAGGCGATGGCCGCCAGCACGGCGTCGCGGCGGGCCAGCGCCTCGCTCGCCCGCCGCAGCAGGGCCTCGGCCTCGCGCTGCTCGCTCACGTCGGCCAGGCGGCCCACCACGCCCGCCACCCGCCCGTCGTCCCCGGGGCGGGCGCGGGCCGTGGACAGCATCCAGCGGTAGCCCCCGTCGGCCGTGCGGGCCCGCACCTCGGCCTGGGCGTCGCGCGCCTCGCCCGCGGACAGGCGGCGGAAGAGATCGGCGACGGCGGGGAGGTCGTCCGGGTGGACGAAGTCGGCAAAGGGGCGGCCCAGGCTCGTGGCGGCCGGGTGGCCCGTGAGCTCCGTCCATGCGGGGCTCAGGAAGGTCCAGCGCCCCCCGGCGTCCGTCTCGTACAGCACGTCGCGCACGTGCTCCACCACGCGCCGGTGCTGCCGCTGCAGGACGGCCAGCTCGCGCACGGCGCGGCGGCGCCGCTCGCCCAGGGCCGACGCGATGCCGGCCAGCACCAGCAGCCCCGCGCCCCACGCGGCGATGCTCGGGGTCGTGTCGCTCCACCGGGCCCCCGCCGCGGCGTCCGCGGCCACCACGCCCACGACGACGGGAAGGGCGCCGGCCCACCCCAGCAGGGTGCCGGTGCCGATCACCAGCAGCACGCTGACCGCCAGGGTGGCGCCGCCCAGCGCGGGGCGCAGCTCGTCCAGGGCGGCGGCGTAGCACAGGGCCAGCACCAGCCCGGCAAGGAGGCGCGCCGGGACGGAGGCGCCGGTGGCGACGAGGGCGGCAGTGCGGAGCGGCATGTCAGGCAGAACCGAAGGGGGCTGCGAATGAAGGGACGGGATGGCGCGCGCGGGCTTGCGCGCGCGGCGCGGCGGCCGGATCATTCCCGGAGCCGGGGACCTTTACCACGCGGAGAACAACGATGACCGACCCACGCCCGGAGCCGGCGCCCACCGACGCCGCCACCCTGATCGCGGACCTGCGCGCCCTGCGGCAGCGGCTGCAGGCCGCCAACGACCGCCTGCTGGAGGCCGCCGGACGGGCCGCGCCGCCCCCGCCGCGCGCGTAGCAAACGGGCGCGCCCGCCCCCCGTGTCACACGGAAGGCAGGCGCGCGGGCTTCCCGCTCCAAATATCGCTCCACGACGCCCGGAACGGAAGCGTTCGAACGGACGTAAATTCTCGCACTGCCGGGATTTGCGTCCACGTTTCGCATACATCCGTTTGCAGCGGGGGCCGCCGGCCCGTCGCGTTCACGTCTCCGCCGCGGGACGCGACGGCGCACCGCCGTCCCCGCCCCGCCGTTCTCCCTCCCCACGCGGACCCGCCCGTCCTCCCGTCTGGCCGCCGACGACGCGCGTCAGGTGCTGGTCATGGGCGATCATCGAGCCCGACGATCATCGGACGACGGTCATCCACGATCCCCCCGATCACCATCCGCCGACGTCACCGGGCGACGGTCATCGGACAGTGATCATCCAGAATCAGCCGATCACCAGCGGTCCTCGGACGACGATCCATCCGCGATCAGCCGACCACCATCAGCCGACCACGATCGCCGGACGCCGTCATCGAACGACCCGCCGACCGCAGTCATCGGACGCCCGTCATCGAACGACAGCCGACGCAGTCATCGGACGACGGTCCATCCGCGATCAGCCGACCAGGATCCGGTGACCACGATCGCCGACGCCCGTCATCGAACGACCCGCCGACCGCAGTCACCGAACGAGGGCCATCGGACGACGGTCCATCCGCGATCAGCCGACCACGATCCGCCGACCACGATCGCCGGACGCCCGTCATCGAACGACCCGCCGATCGCCGTCGGCGGATGAATCAACCGTGGACGATCGGCAGCGATCATCGGACGTGGGTCGGCGGCGGTCATGGGCCGGTTCGGGACGACGACGGCCGGCGACCGCGCCGTGGGTCACTCCGCGCCAAAGCGCAGGAGCTCCTCCGTGTTCATCACCAGCAGCAGTCCCCGTTCCATGCGGACCACGCCCTCGCAGCACGCCTTCCAGCGCTCGTCCAGGGTGGCGGGGACGTCCTCCACGCGGGCGTCGGCCACCTCCACCACGTCGCCCACCTCGTCCACGAGGAACGAGAAGAGCTCGTCGCCGTCGCGCACGACGATGTTCATGGCGGCCTCGCCGTCGCCGCGGGCGGCCAGGCCCAGGCGCACCCGCAGGTCCACCGCCGTGACGATCTGCCCCCGCAGGTTCAGGAACCCCGCCACCTCGGGCGGGGCCAGGGGCACGGGCGAGATGCGCTGCGTGGCAAGCACCTCCTGGGCCAGCACGACGGGGAGCCCCAGCCACTGCCCGGCCAGGCGAAACGAGACGTAGCCCTGCAGCGCGGCCTCGGCGCGGCGGCCGCGGGCGGGATCGGCCGGGTAGATCATGCAGCCACCTCCTCCTGGGTGTGGGCGCGGGCGGCGGCGCGGACGGCCTCCACGACCGCGTCACGGTCGAACTTGTGCAGGAACTCGCGGAACCCCGCGCCCAGCGCCGCGTCGCGGTCCGCCGCGGCGCGCCCCGTGAGGGCCAGGACGGGCATGGCGCTCCACGCCGTGCTTTCCGCCACCCGGCGGGCCAGCTCGAAGCCGTCCACGCGGGGCATGTCGATGTCGCTCACGATCACATCGTAGCGCTCGCCGCGCTCCAGCCGGTCCAGCGCCTCGGCGCCGTCGCCGGCCGTGGCCACGTCAAAGCCGGCGGCCCGCAGGGCGGGGCCCACCAGGCCCAGGAAGAAGGCGCTGTCGTCCACCAGCAGCACCCGCCGCCGGCCGCCCTCCTCCTCGCGGGCGGCGAACCAGTCGCCCGCCGCCGCGCGCAGGTAGTGGTTGATGTCCACCACCTCCGTGCTGCGCCCGGCCACCACCGCCGTGCCCATCACCCCCGGCGCGGACGGGCCCATCTCCACCTTGAGCCGGTCCTCCACGATGTCGCTGATCTCCGTGACGGCCAGGCCCATGGAGCGCTCGCCGTCCGTGAAGACGATGACGGGCCGCTCCTCGCCGTCGCGCACGTCCACCGCCGGGCTGGCGGGGACCAGGGGAAGCAGGGCGCCGCGGTACTGCACCAGCCAGCGGCCGTCGGCCTGCTCGATCTGCGACGTGGGGAACTTCTCCAGCCGCGACACCAGGGCCAGGGGCACGGCCCGGGGCGTGTCGCCCCCCGCGCCAAAGAGCACCAGCGGAATGCGCTCCTCGTCGCCCTCAGCCGCGCCGGCCGCCTGCTCCGCCCCGTCGGGCGCGCGCTCGGACTGCTCGGTGACGCCCGTGCGCGTGGCGATCCCCGGCACGTCCAGGATCATGATCACCCGCCCGTCTCCCAGGATGGTGGTGCCGCTGTAGCAGGGGATGCCCTTGACCATGCGGCCGATGGGCTTGACGACGATCTCGTGCGTGTCGTGGATCTCGTCCACCGCCAGGCCAAAGCGGTGCGCCCCCACCTGGCAGACGACGATGCTTTCCTCGCCCGGGCGGGCCGGCAGCCGCAGCACGTCCGACAGGCGGACGAGGGGCAGCAGCGTCTCGCGCAGCCGGTAGAACAGGGTGCCGTTCACGTTCTCCACCAGGGGGCGGTTCTCGTCGCCGATGCGCACGAGCTCCACGACGCCGATCTGCGGGATGGCGAACGACTGCCCGCCGCTGCCCACGATGAGGGCGGAGAGGATGGCGAGCGTGAGGGGGATCTTGATGCGGAAGCTGGTCCCCTTGCCGCGGGTGGAGGTGAGCTCCACGTGCCCGCCGATCTTCTCGATGTTGCTGCGGACCACGTCCATCCCCACCCCGCGCCCGCTCACGCTCGTCACCTTCTCGGCCGTGGAGAAGCCGGGCTCGAAGATGAAGCGGAAGACCTGCGCGTCGCTCATGGCGGCGGCGGCCTCGGAGCGGACGAGCCCGCGCTCCACGGCCTTGCGGCGGATGGCGTCGGCGTCCAGCCCCTTGCCGTCGTCGCGGATCTCGATGACGATGTGGCCGCCCTCGTGGTACGCGTCCAAGCGGATGGTGCCCTTCTCGGGCTTGCCGGCGCGGCGGCGGTCGGCCGCGGCCTCGATGCCGTGGTCGCCGGAGTTGCGCACCATGTGGGTGAGCGGGTCCTGGATGGCCTGCAGGATCTGCCGGTCCAGCTCCGTCTCGTTCCCCGTCATCACGAGGTCGATCTGCTTGCCGGACGCCTGCGCCAGGTCGCGCACCAGGCGGGGCAGCTTGGCCCAGGCGTTCCCCACGGGCTGCATCCGCGTGCGCATGACCGCCTCCTGCAGGTCGGTGGTCACGCGGTTCAGGTGCTGCAGGGGCAGGTTGTAGGCGCTGTCGTCCTCGCCCTGCGCCATCTGCACGAGCTGGTTGCGGGTGAGCACCAGCTCGCCGGCCAGGTTCATCAGCAGGTCCAGGATGGAGACGCTGATGCGCAGGCTGCTATCGGCCACGCTGGCACGCGCTTCGCTCCGCTCCCCGCCCTCCTGCGCCGCGGGCGCCGCGGCGGCGGGCGAAGCCGGCTCCGGCGCGGCGGACGCGGTCGTCTCGGACGCGGCGGAGACGGCGGGCCGGGCAACGGGCTCGCCGGCCCCCGGGGCCTCGGCGGCCGGCGGGGCAAAGACGGCGGGGACGGCGGCCTTGCGGGCGCGGGCCTGGAGAAAGAGGGCTTCCAGGGCGGCTTCGTCGTCGCCGCCCGTGTCGCCCAGCCAGCGCTCCAGGCGGCCCACGAGGGCGGCGTCGTCGCCGGCGGGCTCCGTCTCCGTCTGCTCCAGGCCGTCCAGGATGGCGCGGATGACGTCGACGGCGGCCAGCACGTCGCTCACGACGGCGGGGTCCGCGCGCAGCTTGCCGTCGCGCATGAGGCCCAGCACGTTCTCGGCGGCGTGGGCCACGCCCTCCAGGCGCTCCAGGCCCAGGAAGCCGCAGGTACCCTTGATGGTGTGGATGGTCCTGAAGATGCTCTTGAGAAGCTCGGGATCGTCGGGGCTCTGTTCCAGCTCCACGATCTCGCGGTCCAGCCGCGCGAGGTTCTCCGCGCTCTCGGTGAGAAAGTCCCTGAGCAGGTCGTCCATGGGGGCCCGGGCGGTGTTAGTGAGGGGGGTGCAGGCGGGCCAAAGCGGGGGATGCACACCGGCGCCCGCCGCCCGCACGTCAGGAGCAAAGTTTCGGACGGCCCGTCCGATACTTGAACGTGACGCCACCGACCACCCGACGGGACCCAGCAAGGCAGTGATCCGGACCCCATGACCGACTTTCGTGCACCTCTTTCTCCGGCCGTGCTGGCCGTGCTGCGCGACCTGGCGGACGAGGCCGCCACGGGCGTGCTGCTGCTGGACGCGGACGGCCGCGTGCGCTGGGCCAACCCGGCCGAGGCGCAGGCCTGGAACACGGCGCCGGCCGCCCTGGCCGGGCGCGACTTCTTTCGCGACCTGGCCCCGCGCCTGGAGGGCGAGGGGCTGGGCCCGGCGTACCGCGCCGACCTGGCCGCCGGCACCCCCTTTCACACGGAGGCCGACGCCGTCCTGGCGGGCCCCCACGGCTCGCGCTTCGTGCGGCTGGTGATGCGCACGCTGGCGGACGGCGGCGGCCCGCCCTGGGGGGTGGTGCTGGTGGAGGACCGCACGCCCCTCATCGCCGAGCAGGAGCGCCGCCGCAACGCCGAGCGGCTGGCGGCCCTGGGCGAGATGGCAGCGGGGCTGGCCCACGAGGTGAACAATCCCCTGGCCTCCATCCGCTCCTTCGCGCAGCTGCTGGAGCGCGAGGCCGAGGGCGAGGTGCAGCGGCGGGCCCTGCAGCTCATCGTGGCGGACTGCGACCGCATCACGGCGTCCATGGACGCGCTGGTGTCGCTGGTGCGCCGCAACGACCCCGAGCTGCGGCAGTCGGTGGACCTGAACGCCGTGGTGCGGCGCATCCTGGAGCTGCAGCGGTACGCCCTGAGCACGGCGGGCATCGAGGTGCGCACGGACCTGCAGGAGCCCCTGTCGCGGGTGCGGGGCGAGACGGGCGCCCTGCAGCAGATGGTGCTGGAGCTGGTGATCCACGCGGAGCGGTCGCTGGCCCACCGGCCCGACCAGCGGCTGCTGGTGGTGCGCAGCCGCGAGTCGTCGCAGGGGGTCACGCTGGCCGTGTTCGACAACGGGGGCGGCATGTCGCGCGACCGGCTCAGCCGCGTGTTCGACGCGGGGACGGGGGGCGCCCTGGGGCTGTCCGTGGCCGCCGGGCTCGTCCGCGACCACGGGGGCTCCGTGCGCGCCGAGTCCGAGGAGGGGCGCAACACCACGCTCATCGTGGAGCTGCCCCGCGAGGGCGACACGGCCGTGCGCCGCCCCCGCCCCGCCGCCGCGCCCGAGCCGGCGCCGGATCCGTCAAAGCCGCGGAGCCTGCGGGTGCTGCTGGCGGACGACGAGGACAGCCTGCGGATGGCCATCCGCATCTTCTTGGAGCGCCGGGGCCACCAGGTGACGGAGGCGGCCGACGCGCACGCGGCGTGGGCGGCGGCCCAGCGGGCGCCGTTCGACGTGGCCCTGGTGGACGCGCGGATGCCGGGCGACGGCGTGCGGCTGCTGGAGCAGCTGGAGACGCTGCCGGCCCTGGCCGGGCGCACAGCGCTCATGACGGGCGACCTGGGGCGCACGCGGCTGGAGAACGACGTGAGCACGGGGCGCCCCTGCCTGGCCAAGCCGTTCGAGATGAACGAGATGGTGCGCCTGCTGGAGGCGCTGGGCGCATGAGCGCCCGCCCCCCCTCCGCCCCCGCCGTGTCCGCCGACGGGGCCGACGCGCCCGAGGTGCAGCTGCTGGTGGCCCGCCAGCCCATCTTTGACGGGGCGGGCGACCGGGCCGGGTACGAGCTGCTGTACCGGGGCAGCGCGACGGCCACGTCCGCCAGCGGGATCGACTCGGAGCACATGTCGGCCGAGGTGCTGGCCAACGCGCTGGCGGGGCTGGGGGTGGAGGCCATCGCGGAGGGGGTGCCGGCCTGGCTCAACTTTCCCCGCGGGATGCTGCTGACGGGCGGGTGGCGCCTGTTCGACCCGCGCGACGTGGTCATCGAGGTGCTGGAGACGGTGGACGCGGACCGCGAGGTGCTGGAGGTGCTGGCGTCCGCCCGGCAGGCGGGGTACCGCGTGGCCCTGGACGACTTTGTCCACTCGCCGGAGCGCGCGCCGCTGGTGGCGCACGCAGACCTCATCAAGGTGGACGTGCTGGGCCGCACGGCGGACGAGCTGGACGCGGTGCGGCGGACGCTGGGCCCGTACGGCCGGCCGCTGGTGGCGGAGCGGGTGGAGGACGAGCCCATGCGGCGCGCGTGCGCGGCGCTGGGCTTCGAGCTGTTCCAGGGCTACTACTTCGCGCGGCCGGAGACGCTGTCGCGGCGCGAGGTGCCGGTGCAGCAGGCGTCGCTCATCCGCCTGCTGAACCTGCTGGCGGACGAGGCGGTGACGGACCCGGTGGTGGAGGACGCGTTCGGCGCGGACCCGTCGCTCTCGTTCAAGCTGCTGCGCCTGGTGAACAGCGCGCAGTTCGGGGGCCGCGACATCCACTCCATCCGCCACGCGGTGCAGCTGGCGGGGCGAAAGACGCTGTCGCGCTGGCTGGGCGTGCTGTTCGTGTCGTCGCTGGCGCGGCGCGGGGGAAGCGGCGGGGAGCTGGTGCACACGGCCGTGCAGCGGGCGCACCTGCTGGGCTCGCTGGGCGCGGCGGGCGGGGGCGACGCGGGCGAGCTGTTCATGGTGGGGCTGTTCAGCACGCTGGAGCCGCTGCTGGGGATGCCGTTCGCGCAGCTGCTGCGGGCCATCAACGTGGCGCCGGGGGTGCGGGCGGCGCTGCTGGAGCGCCGCGGCGAGTACGCGGCGTACCTGGCCTTGGCCGAGGCGTTCGAGCGGGGCGAGTGGGACGCCGTGCGCGACGGGTCTGCGGCGCTGGGGCTGGACCCTGGGCGGCTGGCGCAGCTCTACCGCGAGTCGCTGGCGCTGGCGACGGAGCACCTGCGTCTGGCGCGGTATTGAGGAGCCCTCACCCGCTCGGGCCCTCACCCGCTCGTGCCTCGCTTCCCTCTCCCGCAAACTGCGCGGGAGAGGGTGTAAACTTCGACGGGGCCCGGGGCGCGGCGCCGGACGTGGTGAGATGGACGGATAAGTGAGACGCGGGGAACGGCATCGTTCTCCGCGTTTTCGTTTTGCCCATGCGGGGAGCTGCGCGTCCGGCAATCCGGTTGCTTGCGCCGGCCGCGGTACGATGATGCCTGCAGCGGTGTACACGCGACGGCGTACTGCTGGGGCCCATCGCGGTTTTTTCGAGGAGGGGCAAGTCTCGTCCGGGCGGCGGAAAGGACGTCCGCGGGAGGGATGAACCTCCCTGATCCAGGCGTCCCGCGCGACATGCGGCTCGGGATCCCGAGCATCCGCTGCCGGATCGGGCTTCTCGCGGGCGCATCGTCTTCCTGATCGCGCAGCAGGATGAGGACTCCGATCCGCCCGGCTTCTTCGCAGCGTCGCGGAGCCGACGACGGGGGAAGATGACGGCCGTCAGCAGATGCGGATCACGAGACTCCGGAGAAGCGTGGAAGGATGCTCCAGGAGACAGGCTCGGTGAACCGACCATCTGCCGCGCGATCAGGAAAACTCTCCCGCGCGCGGCAGCTTGCTCGAGCAGGCAGGGACCAGGAGCAACTGCTTTCTCACGCAGAGCCGCAGAGGGCGCAGAGGAACTGCAACTGATGGGGATGCCCGACACTCACGACAGAACGCCGGCCGGAGCGGGATGCTCCGGCCGGCGTTCTTGGCGGACGCGGACGATCGGTGTTACGTGGCCGTGGGGGCGGCGTGGGCCACGTGGGGCGAGGGCTCCGCTGGCGTGACGGGCGCCGCGGGGGCGCCGGGCACGGGCTCGCCGGACGCGGGAGCGGCGGGGTCCG
>NZ_DASURI010000542.1:0-4181 GCF_036280135.1 Longimicrobium sp. | reverse complement strand
CCAGGTCCACCGGGGGCGCGTCGCCGGAGACGATGATGGTGTGGATGGACGGCAGCCGCTCGTCGTCCGGCAGCGCCGCCAGCACGGCGGGGGGGAGGATGGCGTGCGTGATCCCCGCGCCGGCCACGGTGCGGACGAGGTCGTCGCCCGCCAGCGGGCCCGGGGTCTCGGGCAGGTGCAGCGACGCGCCCCGGGCCAGCGCCAGGAACACCTCGTACACGCTGCCGTCAAAGCTGAACGAGGCGAACTGCAGGACGCGGGTCTCCGCCTGCAGCGGCAGGCTGCGCAGCTGCCCCGCCACCATGCCGCACACGTTGCGGTGCTGGATCACGGCGCCCTTGGGGCGGCCGGTGGAGCCGGAGGTGTAGATGACGTACGCCGGGTGCGACGGGCGCAGGGCGCCGCGCGCCGGGTTCGTGGACGGCGCGCCGGCGAAGGCCGTCTCGTCCCCCACGTCCAGCAGCGGCACGCCGGCGTCCGCGAAGCGGGGCGCGAGATCGCCCGTCGTGAGCAGGAGGGAGGGCGCGCTGTCCTCCAGCATCCAGCGCAGCCGCTCCCCGGGGTAGCCCGGGTCCAGCGGCACGTACGCCCCGCCGGCCTTGAGCACGGCCAGGAGGGCGACCACCATCCGCGGGCCGCGCTCCAGCGAGAGGGCCACCCGCGCGTCCGGCCCCACGCCGAGCGACCGGAGGTGGTGCGCCAGGCGGTTGGCGCGCGCGTTGAGCTCCCCGTAGCTCAGCCGCACGGGGCCGCACGCCAGCGCGAGCGCCCCGGGCGCGCGGTCCGCCTGCGCCTCGAACAGCTCGTGCGCGCACGCATCCGCCGCGAGCTCCGCCTCCGTGCGGTTCCACTCCTCCAGCACCCGCGCGCGCTCGTCGGCCGGCAGCATGGGCAGGCGCCCCACCGGCTGGGCGTCGTCGGCCACCATGCCGGCCAGCACGCGCCGCAGGTAGCCCAGCCACCGCTCCATCGTCCCGTGGTCAAAGAGCGACGTGGCGTACGTCACGGACCCCAGGATGCGACCGCCCGCCTCGCCCAGCGTGAGCGCCAGGTCCTGCTTGACGGTGTCGCGGTCTTCGGCCGCCGCCACGCGGCCCAGCGCCAGCCCGGGCAGCTCCAGGCTCCCCCGCGGCGTGTTCTGCCAGGTGAACATCACCTGGAAGAGCGGGGTGTGCGACAGGCTGCGCGCCGGGGCCACCCGCTCCACCACCTGCTCGAAGGGGATGTCCTGGTGGTGCTGCGCCTCCAGCGCCCGCGCTCCCACCCGGCCCAGCAGCTCCGCCACCGTGGGCGCGCCCCCCAGCTCCACGCGCAGGGCGAGCGTGTTGACGAAGAAGCCGATGAGCCCCTCGATCTCCCGCCGGCCGCGGTTGGCCACGGGGGTGCCGATCACCACGTCGTCCTGGCCCGCGAGGCGGGAAAGCACCACGGCCCACCCCGCCAGCAGCGTCGTGAAGAGCGTGGTCCCGTGCCGCCGCGACAGGGCCCTGAGCCCCGCCGTGAGCTCCGCGTCCAGCTCCACGGCCAGCCGCGCCCCCGCGGGATCCATCGTGGCCGCGCGCGGGCGGTCCACGGGCAGCTCCAGCAGCTCGGGCGCGCCTCCCAGCGTCCGCGCCCAGTAGTCCGACTGCGCCCGCAGGACGTCGCCCTCCACCCAGCGGCGCTGCCACGCCGCGTAGTCCGCGTACTGCACGGGGAGGGGGGCGAGCGCCGCCTCCCGGCCCCGCACGTGCGCGGCGTACAGGGCCGACATCTCGCCCGTGAGCACGCCCATGGACCAGCCGTCGCTGACGATGTGGTGCATGGTCATCGCCAGCACGTGGTCGTCGGGCGCCAGCCGCACCAGGCGGCCGCGGATGAGCGGGCCCCGCTCCAGGTCGAACGGCGCGCGCGCCTCCCGGGCCAGCAGCCGGGCCAGCTCCGCCTCCCCGTCCGCCCGGCCCTCCAGGTCGTGCTCCACCAGGAGGAACCCGGCGTCCGCCGGCGCGATGCGCTGCCCGGGAACGCCGTCCACCTGCACGAAGGTCGTCCGCAGGGCCTCGTGGCGCGCGACCATGCCGTCCAGCGCGCGGACGAGCGCCGCGCGGTCCAGCGCGCCCCGCAGGCGCAGGCGCGTGCGCATGTGGTACGTGCTGCCCAGGTCCCCCAGCTGCTCCAGGAACCACAGCCGCTGCTGGGCGAAGGAGAGCGGCAGGGGGCCGTCGCGCGGGGCGGGCTCGATGGGCGGAAGCGCCGCCCGCGCCGCCGTCTCCAGCTCCCGGGCAAAGTCCGCCAGCACGGGCCGGGTAAAGACGTCGCCCAGGGCCACCGTGACCCCCATGGCCTGCCGCACCCGCGACACCACCCGCACGGCCAGCAGCGAGTGCCCGCCCAGGTCGAAGAAGTGGTCCCGGCGGCCCACCCGCTCCACGCCCAGCACCTCGGCCCAGATGCCGGCCAGGAGCTCCTCGGCCATCCCGGCGGGGGGCTCGTAGTCACGGGCGGCGTACGCGCCGCCCTCCGGCGCGGGGAGGGCCTTGCGGTCCACCTTGCCGTTGGGGAGGAGGGGGAGCTGCTCCAGCCGCACGCACGCCGCGGGCACCATGTACCCCGGGAGCGACGCGGCCAGGTGCGTCCGCAGGGCGTCGGCCGGCAGCGGCTCGCCGGTCCAGTACGCCACCAGCCGCTTCTCGCCGGGCACGTCCTCGCGCACGGCCACCACCGCCGCGCCCACGCCGGCCAGCTCCGTGAGCCGCGCCTCGATCTCGCCCGTCTCGATGCGGTAGCCCCGCACCTTGACCTGGCCGTCGCCGCGGCCCAGGAACTCCAGCGTGCCGTCCGCCCGCCACCGCCCCACGTCGCCCGTGCGGTACATCCGCGCGCCGGGCCGGGGGAGAACGGGTCGGCCGCGAAGCGGTCCGCCGTGGCCGCCGGGCGGCCCAGGTAGCCGCGGGCCACCCCCGCCCCGCCGATGCAGATCTCCCCCGCCACGCCCGTGGGCACCGGCTCGCCGCGGGCGTCCAGGACGTAGACGCGCGTGTTGCCGATGGGCCGGCCCAGGGGCGCGGCGACGCCCTCCACCTCCGGCGTCCACCGCAGCCCCGACGAGGCCACGGTGGTCTCCGTGGGGCCGTACATGTGGTACAGCGCGGCGCCGGGAAGCAGCTCGCCGAAGCGCCGGGCGACGGCGGGGGCCAGGGCCTCGCCGCCGTTCATCACCCGCGCGAGCGACGTGCACGTCCCCGCCTCCGGGTGCTCCACGAACGCGCGCAGCAGCCCCGCCAGGTGCGCCGTGCCGATCCCCTCGCGGCGAACCAGGTCCACCACGTGGTCGGGGTCGCCCTGCCCCCCGGGGCGGGCCGCCACGATGCGCGCGCCCGTCGCGAGGGGCCAGAAGATCTCGCGCACCGACACGTCGAAGCTGAACGAGATGCGCTGCAGCACCGCCTCGCCCGGCCGCAGCTGCCACGCCTGCTGGCTCCACGCCAGCAGGTTGGCCACGGCGCGGTGATGGTTGACGACGCCCTTGGGGCGCCCCGTGGAGCCCGACGTGTAGATGACGTAGCAGGCGTGGTCGGGCGTGAGCCCCGGGACGTCGGGCGCCGTGCCGGGCAGACCGGCCCAGGGCGCGGGATCGGCCAGGTCCACGACGGGGACGCCGTCGGGGCGCACGGCGGCCGGCCCGTCCGTCACGAGGACGGCGGGCGCGCTGTCGGCCAGCATGTACGCCAGCCGCTCCTCCGGGTACGCGGGATCCAGGGGGACGTAGGCGCCGCCCGCCTTGAGGATCGCCAGCAGCCCCGTCAGCATCGCCGGGCCGCGCTCCAGGCAGATCCCCACCCGCGCGCCGGGCCCCACGCCCAGCCCGCGGAGGTGGTGCGCGAGCCGGTTGGCGCGCGCGTCCAGCTCCGCGTAGGTGAGGTCCTGCCCCTCGAACGTCAGCGCGACCGCGCCGGGGGTGCGCGCCGCCTGCGCCTCGAACAGCGCGTGGATGCACGAAGGGGCGGGATACCGCGCCTCCGTCCGGTTCCACTCCTCCAGCACGCGGGCGCGCTCGTCCACGGGCATGAGCGCCAGCCGGTCCACCCGCCGGTGGTCGTCCGCCACCATCTCCTCCAGCACCCGCCGCAGGTACCCCGCCCAGCGCTCCACGGTGGCCCGCTCAAAGAGCGCGGTGGAATACGTCACCCCGCCCACGATGC
>NZ_DASURI010000541.1:0-3795 GCF_036280135.1 Longimicrobium sp. | reverse complement strand
GGCGGCGGCGCCCGCGGAAAGCGTGGACGCCAGGAGCCCCGCCGCGCCCAGGGGAAGCAGCAGGCGCCGGCTCATCGGCCCCCCGTCCGGGCGGAGGGCGCGGGGGTGGCCGCCGGGGTGGACGGCACGGGCTGCGCGGGCGGCGCCGTGGGCGTCTGCGGGATCTGTTCCGGGTGCGGTTCCACGGGCGTGAGCACGGGCGGCGGCAGGGGCGCGGAAAGCGGCGGCGCGTCCAGCCAGGTGGAGTAGTCCTCGGAGGCGTTGCCCTGCGCGTCCACGACGATCACGCTCAGCCGCACGCGCCCGTCCTGCAGAAAGGTGAGGCGCTGGTAGCCGCTGGCCTGGCGGATGTAGCGGACGCCCGTGATGGCCCGCGTGGACGTGGTGTGGCCGTAGAAGCCCGCGCCGCTCACCACCAGGTAGCGCGCGGGGTCGCGGCGAAACACCTGCAGGTTGTGCTCGTGGCCGGCCGCGTACACCAGCGGCGTGTCCACGACGAAGGCGCGGGTGAGCGACTGCGTGAAGTGCCGGTACTCGCGCCCCGTCACGTCCTGCCGGGCGAACAGGCCCGAGAGCCGCGCCCAGGGGTGAAAGGGGAACAGGTACGTGGGCCAGTCGAAGTAGCCGCCGTGCTGCCCGCCGCTCACGATGGGGTGGTGGGCCACGATCACCGTCCGCCGGTCGCCCGCCGTGGCCAGGGCCACGCGGATGCTGTCGATGACGCCCTGCTCCGTCCCCGGCGTGCAGCGGTCGCTGCCCGGCTTGCTGCCGCCCTGCAGCCACCACTGGCTGTCGATGGCCAGCAGCCGCAGCACGGCCCCCACGTCCACGACGACGGGGCCCGGGCAGCCGTCGCGGGGCTCGAAGCCCACGATGCCGGCGCCCTCCGTGTTCACCACGCGCTCCTGGCGCACGATGTTGGCCCACCCCTCCGGGGCGCCGGCGGCCCAGTCGTGGTTGCCGGGGATGAAGATGCCGCGCACCCCCGTCTCGGCGTGCACGCGCATCTGCGCGCGGATGATGCGCAGCCCCTCCTGCCCCTCGGCCGTGGTGGTGTCCATCAGCCCCACGGGGTAGATGTTGTCCCCCAGCCACACCACGAAGCTGCGCTCCGGGGCCGCCTGCAGCTCGCGCCGCAGGGCCGTGAACACGGGTTCCTCGCCGGGCCGCGGCAGTCCCGCGTCGCCGATGAGCACCAGGTTCAGGACCACCGAGTCCACCGGCACGGGGCCAATGACCCGTCCCACGCCAAACTGCGGCTTTCCGCACGCGGCGGTGGCCGACAGCACGACGGCGCCGGCCAGCACGGCGGCGCGGCGCATCCACTGACTGCTTCCGTTCCTCACGTCATCCCCCGCTCGTAACCACAGGCCGGCCGCGCGGTCGCGCGTCAGCCCTTCTTTCGCTTCTTCTTTCGCGCGCGGAACGGAACGTACTCCGCCGCCGCCACCTGCTCGCCCCACCGCTCGTCCAGGGCGCCCACGAGCTCGGGCGCGGACGCGCTCTTCTTCAGCCGCACAAGGTATTCCAGCGTACTGGGCTCCTCGTCGCGGCGCACCACGTCCACCAGCTGCCAGTCGCTGGCCATGTCGGCCAGGGCCTCCTGCACCGTCTGGCGGGCCACGTCGGGCGCGTTGCTGTGCACCAGCAGGATGCCGTCCGTGCGGGCCTCGGCCGCGTGGTCCAGCATGCGCCGCCGCACCTCGCGCTGCCCCGTGGGATCCTGCGCCCGCAACAGGTGCGAGGGACCCACGGACAGGATGCCCGTGCGCGCGTACCGGCCGCTGTAGATGGAGCCGATGTTGTACTTCCACACCAGCAGCACCACGAAGTTGAACGCGAACGACATCGTGAGCGCCACGTCCAGCGCCTGCACGCCCGCGCTCAGCCCGATGCCGATCACGAGAAAGATGTAGACGGCGTCGCGCGGGTCCTTGAGCGTGTTTCGAAAGCGCACGGCCGCCACGATGCCCGCCAGGGCGAACGCCAGGGCCACGCTGTTCTTGACGACCAGCGCGATCCCCGCCACGACGATGGGCAGGATGATGACGGACGACACCAGCGCCGGGTCGTACCGGAACCGCTTGGTCAGCATGTACACCCACGCCACGGGCACCACGAGCGAGAGCGCGCCCGTGATCACCAGCAGGGTGGCGATGGCGCGGCCCAGGGCCTCGTTGAGCGACACGCGGTCGCCGTACCCCGCGCTCACGGGGCCCACCAGGTTGCCGCCCTCCTCGCCCGAAAGCGCGGCCGGCGCCAGGAAGGCGTCGCGCACGGCGGGGATCCAGTAGACCAGCAGCGACATCACGGCCGTCAGCACCACGTAGTACGCCAGCAGCCGCAGGAACGGCCGGGTGCGGCCTTCCAGCAGCCGGTCGATGATGCGGCGGCGGCGCGGCGGCTCCGGCGCGGGCGCGCGTCCGTGGTCGCGCACGGTCTGCGGCGGGGCGGCCTGCGGGCGCGGTGCCTGCGCGGGCGGTGACGGCTCGGCCGCGCGCGCGGGGCGGGCCAGCAGCGTCTCGGATTCGCCCGCGGGGTCCACGGAGGGCGGTACGTGGCGCCGGTCTCGGCTATCGGCCATGGGTGGGGATGTCTCGTACGATGGGCGTGCACGCCGTGCGCGCGGCTCCAGCGGCGCACTAGCAGGAACCACGCCGTTGCGGCCGGGCGTGCGCGGGGGGAGGAAAACCGCGCGAAAACGCCCCGGTCAGTCCAGCCGGGGCGCCCCTATGTTGCAGCCGTCCACTCCGCCGCGCCAGTGCCGCGCGTCCGCATTGGGCGGATGGGATTTCGGCGAAGTCCGCGCCATCGTGCCCCGCTCGTCGCCTCGTCCGACACGCCCGCCTCGCCCGGCTTTCCGGCGAGGCGTTGACGAGACGAGGCGGTGCGTGGATCGCCGCGCCGGAGCGAGGTCTCTCCTTCCCTCGGCGTTCTCGCCGAGCCAAGGCGAGGCGCATCGCGGATTCCACGAGCATCCCCTCCGGCTCCTCGTCCGCGAGATCTCGATGCGTCTGGCTCGCCCGCACCGGATGCTCGTGCAGCGGAGCGGAACCCGACTTCCCGACACCCGATCGCGTCAGTTCAACTTTCCCTTCGCGCGGGGGCAGGCGTTTACGGACGCGATCGTGGGTCCGGTACGCCGGCTCTCCGTCGCGTGGACGGAGGTCCGTCGCGCACCGGGTAGATTCCGGATGATTGGACGAGCGGCTGGCCGACGGATGATGCTCCCCACGAAATCCGCGATGCGCCTCGCCTTGGCTCGGCGAGAACGCCGAGCGGATTGCCGCCATCACCCGTGGGTGACGATGCCCGTTGATGGCTGGGAGCCGATGCAGATCCCGGACGGACTGATCTCCCGAGGCATCCCGCACCGTACTTCCCCGGTGCGAGAACCCGCAGTTCAACCTCCCCCAGCAGTTTTGGGGGAGGTGGGCGAGCTCCGCGAGCCCGGAGGGGGCGTCCGCGCGAAGCCTGCCAACGCGCTTGAAACCAGTCGAACGAAAAACGAAACGCCCGCGCGATGTCTCGCGCGGGCGTTTCGTGTGTGATCGATGCCGATCGGTCAGATCGCGCCGGCCTTGCGGCGGCCGCGGCGGCGCGGACGCTCCGGCGTGGGCTCCAGCGTCGCCGCGAGGGTCATCTCCTCGTGCTGCGTGTGGATGCGCGACAGCGCGATGTCGTCGCCGCCCTCGTCGATCGTCTTCATCTCCTTGCGGCGGATGCGGCCGGCCTCGCGCGTGGTGTTGAGCTCCTCCAGGAACTTCTCCGACGCCGTGGCGAACGCGCCCTGCT
>NZ_DASURI010000540.1:0-3264 GCF_036280135.1 Longimicrobium sp. | reverse complement strand
TTGAGGATGACCTCGGCCTCCTTCTCCTTGGAGCGCGCCGACGCGTTGCTGAACTTGGGGATCGCGATGGCGGCCAGGATGCCGATGATCACGACCACGATCATGAGCTCGATCAGGGTGAAGCCGTCGCGGTTGCGGAGGGTGCGCATGGGGGTCTCCAGGTACTGTGATGAAGTGGTTGGCGTCAGCAACACATCGTGCTGTACGGCGGCGGGATAAGGCAACGGGTGTACCATCCGCCTCGTATTTTGCAAGTTGTTGCAGGACGTGTGTTTAGGTGCGGTGGTCCGCCCCCGTGGCCCCGTTCGGGCTCTCCCATCCCGCATGGTTCCGTGCAGAGTGCAAGAAGCTGCTCCCGTCCCCGGGTACAGCCTTGCGGCGCCATGGCACGGGGCGATACGCTGGGGCCGTGGCATCCGCCGCCATGGCATCTCCTCCCCATCCGCAGATGAGCTCCATCACACGCCAGCTCCGCTCGCTTCCCGGCGGGTTCGTCGCCGTGCTCGCCGCCCTCGTGGCCTGCGCCGTCTACGCCAACGCCCTGCGCAACGGATACGCGCTGGACGACGACTACGTCCTGCGCAACAACCCGCTCGTGCACGGGCTGGGCAACGTGGGCGCCCTGCTGGGCGGCCCGTACTGGCCGGGCTCCAACGAGATGTACCGGCCCGTCACCCTGCTGAGCTTTGCCGTGGAGTGGGCGCTGTTCGGCGACGCACCGGCCGTCTTTCACGCGGTCAACGTCCTGCTGCACGCCCTGGCGTCGGCCCTCGTGGCGTGGCTGGTGCTGCGGCTGGGCGCGGGGCGCGCGGCGGCGCTGGGGGCCGGCGTGCTGTTCGCCGTCCATCCGGTGCACGTGGAGGCCGTCGCGAACCTGGTGGGCCGGGCGGAGGTGCTGGCCACGCTGGGCGTGCTGGCCGCGTGCCACGTGTACCTGGGCGCCGCGCGCCTGGACCCGCGGCGCGTGGCCCTCATCGCCGTGCTGTACCTGCTGGCGCTGGGGTCCAAGGAATCCGCCGTGGCGCTTCCCGCGCTGCTGCTGGTGCTGGACGCCCTGCGCGCCCGCTCCGGCAAGGCGTCCGCCGGCGGGCTGCTGCGCCGCAACGCGCCCCTGCTGGGGGTGCTCGCGGCGGCCCTGGCCGGCTACGTGGCCCTGCGGCTGGCCGTGCTGGGGTGGGTGGAGACGGACCCCGCGCCGTACCTGCGCGGCCTGTCCACGGCCGACCGCCTGGCCACGGCCGCGCGGCTGTGGCCGGAGTACCTGCGGCTGATGTTCTGGCCCGTGGACCTGTCGGCGGAGTGGGGGCCGGACGCGCTGCGGCCCGCCACCTGGGGCGACCCGCTGGCGTGGATCGGCCTGCTGCTGGGCATGGCGCTGGGCGCCGTGGCGTGGATGTCGTGGAAGTCGGACCGGTGGATCGCCGCGGGCATCCTGTGGTTCGCCCTGGCCGTCCTGCCCGTGTCGCAGGTCGTCTTTCCCGTGGGGTTCCTGCTGGCGGAGCGCACGCTGTACCTGCCGTCCGTGGCGCTGGCGTTCTTCATCCCCCCCGCCGTGGCGGCCCTGCGCAGGTATCCCGCGCAGCTGAGCCAGGCGCTGGCCACGGCGGGCGCCCTCGTGCTGCTGCTGGGCCTGCGCACGTGGACGCGCACGCCCACGTGGGAATCCACCAACACGGTGTTCCAGCAGATGGTGCGCGACCATCCCAACCTGTGGATGGTGCAGTGGAACGCGGGCGAGCTGCTGGTGCGCGGCGGCCGCGCGGACGAGGCGCTGCCGTGGTACGAGCGGGCGGGGCAAAAGGTGAACTTCAACCACCCCGGGATGAACGTGGACTACGCCCGCATCCTGCTGGACCAGGGGCGGCTGGACCCCGCGGAGGCCTTGCTGCGCCGCACGCTGGACCTGGAGCCGCGGATGGGCGCCGCGCGGGTGCACCTGGGATCGGTGCTGGTGCAGCGCGGCCGCTACCGGTACGCCCTGGCCGTGCTGAGCCCGGACTCGATGGACGCGGTGGATGATGCCACGCGCGACCGCCTGGCGCACCGCCGCGCGCTGGCGTACGACGGCCTGGGGCAGGTGGACAGCGCCCTGGCCGTGCGGCAGGCGTCGCTGCGGCAGGCCGGCGGCGCGGCCACGGGGCCCGCGTGGTACCACTACGCCCGGCTGCTGGCCCTGCGCGGCCGCGAGGACGAGGCGCGCGCCGCCGTGGACAGCGCCCGCGCCCGCTTCGCGCCCGAGGTCCGCGACCGGGTGACGGTCGATCCGCTGCCCACGCTGGACGAGCCGCTGCTGCGCGGCTGGGGCCGCCTGCCCGCGCCGCCGTCCGCATCCACGGATACGACGGCCTCTGCCGGGACGGCTGCCTCCGCCGCCCCCGCGACGCCGACGGATTCATCGGCTCTGGCGGATTCCGCGATGCGGACGGGCGGGGCGGGGGACGGGCCGACGCGGCCGTAGGCCAGCGGCGGGTCCGACGCAGGTGCGGCGCGTATGGATCGATGTGTGGAGGGAGGCGGATCCGGACGGTCCGCCTCCCTCCGTCGTCTGTTCCCGCACCCGCCGCGGGAGGCGTTCTTGACATCGTCCCCGGGGATCGTAGATTCCCCGCCCGCATCTCCCGCTCTCGCATGTACTTGCCCATCCCCCACCGGAGGACGTCGTTGGCCGAGCCCGCAGTGCTGATGCTGGAGGACGGACGCGTGTTCCATGGCGAGGCGTACGGCGCCCGCGGCACCGCGTTCGGCGAGGTGGTCTTCAACACGTCCATGACCGGCTACCAGGAGGTCCTGACGGACCCCTCGTACTCCGGGCAGATCATCACCATGACGTACCCGCTCATCGGCAACTACGGCGTGAACGCCGAGGACGAGGAGAGCGGGCACCCGCAGGTCGCCGGGTTCGTGCTGCACGAGGCGCCGCCCGTGTACAGCAACTGGCGCGCGGCCGAGTCGCTGGAGGCGTACCTGCGGCGGCACAACGTGGTGGCCATCACGGGCATCGACACCCGCGCCCTTACCCGGCACATCCGCTCGCTGGGCGCCATGCGCGGCGCCATTGCCACGGGCGAGGTGGACACGGACGGGCTGATGGAGCAGATCTGCGCCCAGCCGCAGATGGCCGGGCTGGACCTGGCCTGCGGCGTGTCGACGGACGACCGCTACGTGGTCCCCGCCGTCACGGGCGACGCGCGGTTCCGGGTGCTGGCGTACGACTTCGGCGTCAAGTCGCACTCGCTCAAGCTGCTGGCGCAGAAGGGGTGCGAG
>NZ_DASURI010000539.1:0-2741 GCF_036280135.1 Longimicrobium sp. | reverse complement strand
CGCTTCGGCGGCGAGGACCGGCCCACGCGCGATCGCGGCGATGGTGACGAGCGTCGTCCGGCGCCGCGCGGCAAGTCGGGTCCGCGGGATCGCGCGTCTGGCGGGTTCGACCGCGAGGAGCGTACGTCCGCTCCGCGCGGGCGCTTCGGCGGCGAGGACCGGCCCACGCGCGATCGCGGCGATGGTGACGAGCGCCGTCCGGCGCCGCGCGGCAAGGCAGGTCCGCGCGATCGCGCATCGGGCGGATTCGACCGCGAGGAGCGCACGTCCTCTCCGCGCGGGCGAACGGCGGACCGTGAGGGACGCGCGCCGTCGCGGGGCAGGGACGAGGGCCCGGCGCCGCGCGGCCGCTTCGAGCGCGAGGAGCGCGGCGGTGGCGCGTCCACGCGTCCGCCTTCGCGGTCGCGTGCTCCGCAGGCGGAGGATGGCGAGGTGGACGAGCTGGACTCGTGGTCGTCGGTTCCGCGCCGCTCGCCGGCCCGTCCCGGCGGCGGCGGTGGTGCGCGCGGCCCCGCGGCCAAGCGCCCGACGGGCGGCGGTCCGCGCGGCGGGAAGCCGGGCGGTGGCCGGCCCGGGGGGAAGCCGGGCGGCGGCAAGTCGGGTGGTGGGAAGGCCGGCGGAGGCGCGCGCGGCGGTGGCAAGCCGCGCCGGCCGGGCGGCGGGCGGTAGTCTTCGCCACGCCGTGATTGCGCGGCGTCCCATGGCGGTGACATCCATATCTACCTCCTCCGCGGCGCGTGCGGGGGAGGGCCGGGGCGGGGGAGCATCCGCGCGGTGCTCCCCGCCGTTCCCGTTTTCGTGGTTCGCAGGTCCGGTGCAGGGCAATCCCCATCATCCCGATCGACCTTCACCGAGGACCAGGGAGAGCGCATCGCGCGCATGAGCATTCCCAGCACCCCCTCCCGCCAGCTCGTGGAGCTCGCCAAGGCGTACGCCCTGAGCGAGTTCTATCCGCTCTCGCATCCCACGCTCACGCAGGCCGTGCTCACGCTGGCGCAGTCGCTGCTGACGGCCGGGCAGCACTTTCACCTGCGCGTGGACCCCATGGGCAGCGTGCTGGTGGCCGGCGGGCACGCGCCACGCTCCGCGCACGTGGACCGCTTTGCCGCGCGGCTGCGCGAGCACGGCGTGAGCACCGTGGTGCTGCGCCACGACATCGGCGCGGAGTCGCTGGGCCGCTTTCTGAGCGCCGCGGCCCTGCCCCCGCGCGTGGCGCGCGCCGCCGGCGGCCTGTCGGGCGCGCTGGCGGCCGCGGGCGCGTCGCGCGTGCAGATCGACGGCGCGTGGGTGCAGCCGGCTGCGCCCGCCCTGGCCGCCGCGGGCGCCGTGGCGGACTCCGCTGCGTCCGGCGGCGGGAACGCGGCGGTGGACGTGGGGATCGAGATGTGGAGCGCGCACGACATGTACGAGCAGGTGCGCGAATCCGCCGTGCGCGTGGAGCACGAGGACACCGAGGAGCTGCGCCGCCTGCTGCGCGAGGGGACGGACAGCGAGCGGCTGGAAGTGCTGGGCCGGCTGGAGTTCTTGGCCCAGTACTGCCTGAACCGCGGGATGATGGACCGCGGCATCCGCCTGGTGCAGGACCTTCGCCGCGACGCGGAGGAGCTTCGGGCGCGCAGTCCCCACGTGCGGTCCATGGTGATGCTGGCCATTCACCGGGTGAGCACGCGCCCCGTGATCGAGGAGCTGGTGCAGCGGCTGGGCAAGGCGCGGTCGGAGGAAGAGCGGACGGGGCTGCGCTCCACGCTGCTGCACGTGGGCGCGGACACGGTCACGCCGCTCGTCCGCGAGCTCGTGGCGGCCACGGACGTGTCGGCACGGCGCGCGTACCGCGACGCGCTCGTGGCGCTGGACCACGTGGGCGTGCCGCTGCTGGAGGACATGGTGGGCGACGAGCGGTGGTTCGTCGTCCGCAACATGGTGGGCATCCTGGGCGAGATCCGCAGCGCGGACGCCATCGAGCACTTTCGCCGCACCATCGAGCACTCCGACGCGCGCGTTCGCCGCGAGACGGTGCTGGCGCTCTCCAAGATCGGCGGCGAGGAGGCCGTGCCGCTGCTGGCCAAGGGCCTCAACGACTCCGAGTCTGCCCTGCGGGGCGCGGCGGCGCTGGGGCTGGGGCTGACGAAGCTGTCCGTGGCCGTGGGCCCGCTGCTGAACCGCCTGCCGCAGGAGAACGATCCCGAGGTGGAGGTGGAGATCGTGCGGGCGCTGGGCCGCGTGGGCGATCCGCGGGCCGTGCCCGTGCTGGCGGAGCGCGCGGCGGGCGGCGGGTTCTTTTCGCGCGTGCCGGCGCCTATCCGCGTGGAGGCCACGCGCGCGCTGGGCGAGATTGGCGGGGATGCCGCGCGCGCCGTGCTGCAGCGGCTGCTCCGCGAGCGCAACGCCGAAGTGCGCGAGGCCGCCGTCAAGGCGCTGGGGTGATGCGCTGACGCCGCGCCGCGGCATTCTTCTGGCGACGCTGGCCGCCGCGCCCCCTTTCGGGGCCGCGGCGGTTCGCGCGTCCGGGGGAAACCTCTGCTACGGAAGCAGGGTACGGGCTGGCGTGAGGCGGATGAGGGGCGGCGGTGGAGGCTTCGCCCGAGGTCTTCGCCGAAGGGCCGCAGTAGGCGGGGGGGATGCGTTTCGCCGGAGGGCCGCTGTGGGCGGGGGGATGCGTTTCGGCGGAGGACCGCGGTGGGCGGGGGGATGCGTTTCGGCGAGCCGAGATCCCGTCGCTGCGCGACGGGGGGCCCTCTCCC
>NZ_DASURI010000538.1:0-3876 GCF_036280135.1 Longimicrobium sp. | reverse complement strand
CCCAGCATCACGCCGTCGTCCACTTGCCCCCCAGGTCCGCGGCGTGGTGCCGCTCCGTGTCCAGGATCTCCGCCAGCAGGGCGCGGGTCGCGTCGTCCATCTGCCCCTGCAGCAGCTGCTCGTACCGCGACACCTCGCGCTCCTCGCGGATGCTGGCGGCGGCCTCCCACCCGTCCATCCGGGCCGACGAGGGAAGCGGCTGCGAGAGGTCGGCGAGGTCGGCGCCCAGCTCCAGCAGGCGGGCCGTGAGGCGCGAGACGTGGTGCTGCTCGTCGGCGTGCAGCTCGTTGAAGCGCTCGCTCATGGCGTCGTCGCCGCGGCCCTCGGCCTCGGCGGCGAGCGTGCGGTAGAAGTGCGCCTGCGCCTTTTCGGCCGCGCGCGCCTCTTCCAGTGCGGGGATCAGGTCCACGGGGTGTCCGTGCGGTGGCGGATTAGGAGGTTAACACTCTGGACGTCCACGACGTTATCTCGTGGACGTCCGGCCGGGCGGGGACCGGCGGCGCTACAAACTCGCGGTTCCGCCGGCAAATGGCAATTTCGGCACAAGGGAGGATGCGATGAGCGACGCGCGGTTCGTGGTGTGCATCGATACCGGGGAGTACCGGGTCGCCCTGATGCTGCACGAGATCTACCGCGTGCTCACCGACGCACGCGCCGAAGAGGCCGGATGGGTGCGGATCGTGGACGAGTCCGGGGAGGACTACCTGTATCCGGGGGCGTACTTCCACCCCATCGACGTGCCGGCGGATCTCCGGGAAACGCTGCTGCGCGTCGGCGAAGGCTGGAGCCCCGGGGCGTGACTCACGGGAGGTGATCGAATGCGATTCGCGATGCGCGTGGCCCTGCTGGCGATCGGGGTCGCGGGGCCGGTGCTCGACGCGCAGGAGTGCCCGCGGCGGGCCGTGCAGCACATCCGGCCGTCGCTGCGGGGGCCGCTGGCGCTGGCGGGCACGTACGAGGCGCCGTTCGAGTTCGTTTGCGGGCAGCCGCTGACGGTGCGCGTCCAGCAGGAAGGCACGACGCTCACGGCCGTGGCCGACGCGCCGCCGGGATGCGCGGTGGCGCAGCGCGTCCGCTGGCGCGGCGAGGTCGGCGCGGGGCAGACGTCGTTCCCCGTGGAAGTCGCGCAGCGCGGCGCGGAGCTCTCGGCACGCGGCACGGCCACGCTGCTGGATCCCTGCACCCTGGCCATCACGACGGCGGGCCGGGCGGGCGCGGCGCGCTACCGGCGCACGGACGGGCCCTGCGCGCGCGGCGACGCGCCGCGGCCCGTCGTGGCCTTCATCGGCGGGGCGCTGGACGACTGGAACCACAACCTGCAGCGCGTCTACTGCGCCTACGACGCGCAGTGGGAGCGCACCACGCGGCTGTACTTCCTGCACACGGACGATCCGGCCGAGGTACGGCGCCGCATCCTGGAGCGCGCGGCGGGCGCGCCGGTCGCGCTTGTCGGCCACAGCTACGGCGCCAACTTCGCCTACGAGCTGGCAAACACGCTGCGCGACGACGGCGGCGTGGCCCTGCTGCTCACGCTGGACCCCGTCTCCGGCCCGGCCGCGCCGCGCGTTCCCCTGCAGCCGGGCGCCGCGCGGCGGTGGATCAACGTATGGGCGGGCTCCGGCGTGGGCTTTTCCAGCTGCGGGCTGGCGGGCGCCATCGGTGGCGCGTGGGGATCGCGGCCGGAGGCGGACCTGGACCTGCGCTTTCCCCCGGATCCCGCGAAGGACGACCCGTCCCTGGACCACTGCAAGACGGAGGAGATGTTCCTGCTCCCGCCCGTGCAGGACGCCCTCGCGTCCCTCCGCCGAGGATGAGGAGGGCCGTACGTCCGCAACGCGCCATCGTTCGCACACATTGCCCATCCGCTCGAACACGATCCCCTCACGTCCAGGGCGGACGCGACACGAATACGGCGCGTAAACAATTATCATTTAAGGACTTACATCTTGCGCAAATCGCTCGCGGAGCTTAGCTTTGTGGCAAGCCGAGCGAGATACGCACGGCATCCGGACCGTTGGACAGGATGATCAGCCATGAACAAGAAGCTCTCGCTGGAAGCGCTGGTCGTGGAGACGTTCTCCACGGAGCACGCGGCCGCGCTGCCGGCCGAGTTCATCGGCAAGCCGAGCCGCTACTACACCGAGTGTGGCAGCTGTGGCATCGCCTGTACGGCCATTGATCCCTGCTGATTCCACGGGATCATGACCCGCGCAGGTCGTTGAAAGCGGGGCGGACGCGCGATGCGTCCGCCCCGCTTTTTCGCGATCACCGTCCGGCGGAACATGAGGACGGGATGCCGTGCTCCTTCTGCAACCGATCCAGGAAGCACGTGCAGAGCTAAGATAAACGGCGGATTAGGATTACAAACATCGTCGACAAAATCGGAGCAAAAACACGGCAAATTGAGGCGCTCGTGTCCCAATTTGCCGTTTCGTGTGTTCGGAATGAGGCCGAAGAACAGGCCCAAGTCCTTCCCAGAGGTCCCTTTAGAGCGTTCCCTTTGCCAAATCCCGCCTCCCCATGTACAATTGCGGCGGTCGAGCGACTGGCGCCCGGCCAACCAAAACTTTCCAAAAAGGGTTCATCCCATGAGCAAGCTTTCCCTGGAGTCGCTGACGGTCGAGACCTTCGCCACGCAGAGCCTGGACGAGGCGTCGTTCGCGGTCGCCGCGAAGAGCAAGAACTACTCGGAGTGCGACAGCTGCGGCATCGCGTGCACGTACGTGGACTGCCCGGTGGTGAGCGCGCGCTACACCGACTGCGGCAGCTGCGGCATCGCCTGCACGGCCGTGGAGCCCTGCGTCTGAGCTGTACCCGGAGGGGTAAACTTCCGGTTTCGTGAACGAACGGGGTGGGCGCCACGGCGCCCACCCCGTTCGTCATCCATCCCGTACGGGCCTTCGCGTTCACTCCGCGAGATCCCGCCCCGCGCGTCTCTTCAGGAGCACCCTTCAACGTACTCCACCTGCGGTTTCTGCCCGGCGCGAACGCGCTGCACCACGCGGCCGTCCGTCTCGAAGATCAACAGGTGTGTCGTGTCCGACGCGGCCGCGGGCCTGACCGTGAGGTAGTGGCCGTCCGTGTACTTGTGCGGCGACACCGTCACGCGGCCGGGATACAGCTGCTGCACGCGCGCCTCCGTGTCGCCGATGCGCGCGCCCTCCGCCGTGGTGACGGCGCCGGAATCCACCTCCACGCGCACCACCCGCTGCCCCTGCACCATCAGCATCACGCCGGCCGGCAGCTGCGCGGACCGCGGGTAATCGCAGCGGTCCGGGCCCTCGGGGTGCTGGGGATTGTCGTCGTTCATCCGCAGGTCGCCGCCCAGCGCGGCCTTCGCCTCGTCGAACGTCATCCCCACGCGCACGGGGCCGGCTCCGTCCAGCCGCAGGGTCCACGCGGACGTCGGCGCGGGCGCGGTATCCGTCGCGGCGGGGGCGGCCGAGTCGCCTTCCGGCGCGGCGACGGCGATGGAGTCGGGCGTCTGCGCCGTCTCGTCGGCGGCGTTGGAGCCGCAGGCGGCGACGAGGACGAGCGCGGCAAGTGCGATGGATCGCATTCGATCTCTCCAGGTTCAGGATACAGGACGCCCGCCTCCGTACCGTCACGGGGCGGGCGTTGATCCATCCAGAGCCAGTTCCGGGCCGTTCTATCGCGGCACGGGCAAACCGAAACGGGACAGGGCGGCGTCCGCCAGGCCCGGGTCTCCCCAGGCATCGTAGCCCACCCGCGCGGCCACCAGCGACATGAGCGTTTCGCCCGCGGCCAGCTCCGTCCGCCAGCGGGGCGACAGCCGTTCCAGCAGCGTGGCGAGCGCCGCGCCGGTGGCGTACACCCGCACGCGGATCATCCACTGGGCGCCGCCCGCATACCGCG
>NZ_DASURI010000537.1:0-13642 GCF_036280135.1 Longimicrobium sp. | reverse complement strand
AAGTGCCAAGTGCCAAGTGCGAAGAGAACTGCTTTTCACACGGCACTTCGTGAACGGCACTGCGTGAACGGAGAACTGCGGAAACGGATGGAAGCCGTTTCCGCAGTTCACGAAGTGCCGTGTGCGTCATCCTTTGTCTCTTCCTTGGCACTTGGCACTTGGCACTTGGCACTTGGAACTCTCCGTCAACCTCGCCCGAATCTTGCCTTGCAGCCGCGCCGCGGACACATTCCCGCCCGCCGCGGCCCTTGCCCCGGCGAGATCGCTTGCATCCCGAACATCCTGGTCCATCCAGAGGAGATCATGGCAAATCCCGTCGCGACCGCCGCGGACGGGCTGGAGATCCTCTCCCGCCCGTCCGTCCGCGCCGAGAACGGCACCGTCCAGCTGGTGAGCGCCGACGCGCTGCGTTCCAGCGGCATCGACCGCCTGGTGCGCGCCGCCGTCTTTGGCGACGACGCCGACGTGCGCGACACGGCCCGCTGGCTGGTGCTGCACGCCGCCCGCGCCGTGGGCATCGCCCCCGCGTCCATCCACGAGCTGTACATGGCCCGCGGCCGCGGCGAAGTGCACGGCTTTACCGTTCCCGCCATCAACGTCCGCGCGGCGGCGTACGACACGGGCCGCGCCCTGTTCGCCGCCGCGCGCGAGCTCAAGGTGGGCGCGCTCATCTGCGAGATCGCCCGCTCCGAGATCGGCTACACGGACCAGCGGCCCATCGAGTACGTGACGGTGATGATGGCCGCCGCCATCAAGGAAGGCTGGACGGGTCCCCTGTTCGTGCAGGGCGACCACTTCCAGGTCAACGCGAAGAAGTACAAGGCCGATGCCGAGGCGGAGCTGCGCGCCGTCAAGGACATCATCCGCGAGGGCCTGCACGCCGGCTTCTACAACATCGACATCGACACCAGCACGCTGGTGGACCTGGAGCAGGACGGGCTGGACGCCCAGCAGCACCTCAACTACACGCTCAGCGCCGAGCTCACGGCGTACGTGCGCAAGTACGAGCCGGCGGGCGTGACCGTGAGCATCGGCGGCGAGATCGGCGAGGTGGGCACGGAGAACAGCACCCCCGAGGAGCTGCGCGCCTACATGGACGGCTACCGCCGCGCCCTGGCCCAGGTGTCGGAGCGCGTGGGCAAGCCCGTGCCCGGGCAGAGCAAGATTAGCGTGCAGAGCGGCACCACGCACGGCGGCACGGTGCTTCCCGACGGCTCCATCGCCGACGTGGCCATCGACTTCGAGACGCTGCGCAGCCTGTCGGAGATCTCGCGCGACGAGTACGGCCTGAGCGGCGCCGTGCAGCACGGTGCCAGCACGCTGCCGCAGAACGCGTTCGGCAAGTTCCCCGAGGTGGAGACGGCCGAGATCCACCTGGCCACCAACTTCCAGAACATCGCCTACGACAACCTCCCGGGCGAGCTGCGCGAGCGGATGTACGAGCACTGCCGCCAGAACTTCCAGGACGAGCGCAAGTCGGGCGACACCGAGGAGCAGTTCATCTACAAGGCCCGCAAGAAGGCCCTGGGCGCGTTCAAGCGCGACCTGTGGGAGCTGCCCGAGGGTGATCGCGAGCGGCTGCGCGCGGCGCTCAACGAGCAGTTCACGTTCCTCTTCCGCCAGCTGCGGGTGGAGAACACGATGGAGATCGCCCAGCGCTACGTGCCGCTCCCCGAGACGGACAAGGCCACCCCCGCCGACATGCGGATGAAGGCCGCCGCCGACGACTGGGACCTGTCGGACTGAACGGCAGTGCGAAAGTGCGGGAGTGCGAAAGTAGGATGACGAGGAGCCGGGATCGCGCGAGCGATTCCGGCTCCTCGGCGTTTCGGGGGATGATCTCCGCTGGAGAGGATGGAGCCTCGCTTGGCGAGGGCCCCCTCCCCCCTCCCCCGCTTCGCGGGGGAGGGGGGAGAACTTCATCGCGCGGGAAGGGTTGCCCCCGTGCAATCCGCTCGTGGAAGTCTACACCCTCTCCCGCGCAGTTTGCGGGAGAGGGTGCGAGCATAAGCGAGCGGGTGAGGGCCCCGGGGGAGGGCTCCCGCCTTGACCGCGCGGGGGCGGCGGTCCCACAATCCCCGTGTGCACCTACTCCATTCCGGCGCCGACGCTTACAGGACCTTCATGCCACGCACCCGTTTCGTTTGTCATCCTCGGCTTCACCGCGCCGGGTGCCCGTGGTGAACGTGAAGAACCGGTTCTCGGCGGGACGGCTGCCGGAGCAGCGCCAGATCCTCACGTGGGTGTACCTCATCCGCCTGTGCCTGGCCGGCGCCATCTTCGTGGCCGCCGCCCTGGCCTGGGCCAGCGCCGACGCGCGCACCACCTTCGCCGCTACCATGATCCTGGTGCTGGCGGCGGCGTTCACGGCCGGCTCGTTCTGGTACACGCACGTCACGCGGCACACGCCGGGGCGCGGCTACCTGTACTGGCAGGTGGTGTTCGACGGGCTCCTCGTCGCCATCGTGGTGCACCTCACGGGGGGGCGGGAGAGCGACTTCACGCCCCTGTTCGTCCTGGTCATCGTCGCGGCGGCCATCCTGCTGCCGTTCGTGGGCGGCATCCTCATCGGCGTGCTGGTGAGCCTGCTGTTCTTTGCCGACATCGTGTGGACGGCGGGGCACGTAGACGCCAGCGTGATCCTGCAGATTGCCCTCTTTACCCTCGTGGCGCTGGCCACGGGCTACCTGGGCGACCGGCTGCGGCAGACGGGCGCCGTGCTGGGCGAGGTGGAGACGGAGCTGCGCCTGCTGCGGCTGGACACGGACGACATCCTGGCCAGCATTGCCACGGGGCTCATCACCGTGGACGGCGAGGGACGGCTGGCGTTCATCAACCCCGCGGCCGCGGACCTGCTGCGCATTCGCGTGAGCGACTGGCTGGGCAAGCCGTTCCTGGCCAAGCTGGATGCCGTGGCGCCCGGCCTGGGCCGCGTGATCGCGCAGTCCGCCGGGACGCGCACGCCCGTCCGCCGCTTCGAGACGGACGAGACGGAGGCGGGGATGATCTTTGGCGTGAGCACCACCCTCATCCAGCGCGAGGGCGGGCCGCCGTCCGTGACGGCCATCTTCCAGGACATCACGGAGCGGATGCGGATGGACCAGCTGCACCGCCGTACGGAGCGCCTGGAGGCCGTGGCGGAGCTGAGCGCGTCGCTGGCGCACGAGATCAAGAACCCCCTGGCGTCCATCCGCAGCGCCACGGAGCAGCTCACGGGCGACGGCATCGACGCGGATGACCGGCAGGTGCTGGGCTCGCTCGTCGTCCGCGAGAGCGACCGGCTGAGCCGCCTGCTGACGGAGTTCATCGACTTCGCCCGGGTCAAGCTGCGCAGCACGGACCAAGTGGACGTGGCCCGGCTGGTGCGGCACGCCACGGACGTGGTCAAGGCGCACCCGCAGGCCGCGGACGTGCAGGTGTCGCTGGTGATGCACCCCGGCGCCGAGGGTGCGGCCGTGCACGGGGACGAGGACCTGCTGCACCGCGCCATCCTGAACCTGGCGCTCAACGCCGTGCAGTGGGCGGGGCAGGGCGGCCGGGCCGAGGTGGAGGTGGACGTGGTGGATACGGACCTGCTGGAGCCCGCCGCCGGCGCCGCGCGTGCCGTGCGGGTGCGCGTGAGCGACACGGGCCCGGGCGTGCCCGAGGAGCACCGGGAGCACGTGTTCGACCCGTTCTTCACGGAGCGCCCGGGGGGCACGGGCCTGGGCCTGGCGCTGGTGCAGCGCGCGGCCGACGCGCACGGCGGCGCCGTGTTCGTGGACCAGTCGCGGGGCGACGGGTGGGGCGCGACGTTCGCGTTCTACCTGCCGGCGAGCCCGGCGGGCCCTCACCCGGGCCCTCACCCGGGCCCTCACCCGCTCGCCTAGGCTCGCACCCTCTCCCGCAAACTGCGCGGGAGAGGGTATATACTTCGAACGGGCGCCCGGCGCGTCGCCGGCGCCGCGCGAAGCGCGGTTCTCCCCCTCCCCCGCGAAGCGGGGGCAGGGGGTCGGGGGGTGGGGGCCCTCGGTGGGCGGTAGAAGGGTCCCGCATCCGGCGGAAGACGGCGCTCCGCTCGGTTGCGTGAGGGATGCGCGCCCGGAGGGCCGAGACCCCGGAGCAGGACGGCACAGCCGTATCGTGCCGGCATGCGCAGGGGGCTCGGCGCCGTTGGCAACAGTTGTATCGTTGCCTACGGCGCGCGCAGCCCGGCCCGGAGCGCAGCGGAGGGACACGCCCAAAGCGGCCGTTGCAGTCGTCTCCTCCATCGCGCAGACTCAGACGTCGAAGTCGCGGCACCACACCACCACGCAAGCACGAAGGAACGGCCGTGAGCGAGCCGAAGATCCTGATCATCGACGACGAGACCGCCATCCTGGACACCCTGCGCATCCTCCTGAAGCGCGAAGGCTTCCAGGTGGAGACGGCCGTGGGCGGCCAAGCGGGCGTCGACAAGCTGTCCGAGGTGCGCCCGGACGTCGTGCTGAGCGACGTCCGCATGCCCAACGTGGGCGGGCTGGAGGTGCTGCTGGCGGCAAAGGAGGTGGATCGCGCCCTTCCTGTCATCCTCATGACGGCGCAGGCCTCCCTGCAGACGGCCATGCGCGCCGTGAACGAGGGCGCCTTCTACTACATCCAGAAGCCGTTCAGCAACGACGAGCTCGTGGCCATCTGCCGGCGGGCCGCCGAGTCGCGGCAGCTGCGCAAGGAGAACCAGGCGCTCAAGACGGAGATCCGCCGGCGCGACCGCGGCGACGTCACCCGCCCCATCGGCCGCAGCCGGCGGTTCACGGACGTCCTCAAGACGGCGGAGACCGTGGCGCCCAGCGATTCCACCGTCCTCATCACGGGCGAGTCGGGGACGGGCAAGGAGGTGCTGGCCAAGTTCATCCACACGGTCAGCGAGCGCGGAGACGGGCCGTTCGTCTCCATCAACTGCGGCGCGCTCCCCGAGAACCTGCTGGAGAGCGAGCTCTTTGGCCACGTGCGCGGCTCGTTCACGGGCGCCGTGCGCGACAAGCAGGGCCTGTTCGTGGCGGCCAAGGGGGGCACGTTCTTCCTGGACGAGGTGGGCGAGATGTCGGCCGCCACGCAGGTCAAGCTGCTGCGCGCCCTGCAGGAGCGCGAAGTGATCCCCGTGGGCGCAACGGAGCCCGTGCCCGTGGACGTGCGCATCATCGCCGCCACCAACCGCGACCTGGACGAGGAGATCCGGCGCGGCGGCTTTCGCAGCGACCTGTTCTACCGGCTGAACGTCATTACGCTGCAGCTGCCCCCCCTGCGCGAGCGCCCGGACGACGTGCCCATCCTGTGCGACTACTTCCTGGAGCGCTTTGCCCAGCAGCGCGGCCGCGCGGCACCGCGCCTGTCGCCCGACGTGCAGGGCGTGCTGCAGTCGTACGACTGGCCGGGGAACGTGCGCGAGCTGGAGAACGCGCTGGAGCGCGCCGCCGTGCTTACGGGCGACGGGGGCGAGATCCAGCTGGGCACGCTGCCGCCGCGCATCACGCAGCGCCAGGCGCAGCCGCTGGTCTCCGCGAACCTGCCGCCCAACCCCACGCTGGAGATCATCGAGCGGGCGTACATCCACTGGGTGCTGTACAGCGAGAACGGCAACAAGACGCGCGCGGCCGAGGTGCTGGGCATCGACCCCTCCACGCTGTACCGCAAGCTGCAGCGGTACGGGATGGAGCAGTAAGCGGGGCGGATGGGGTCCAGCCGAGGTGGATGGATCGCGCGCAAAGGCGGAATGTCTCTCGCGCGCGGAGGGCCCCCACCCCCCGACCCCCTGCCCCCGCTCCGCGGGGGAGGGGGAGACCTGCATCCGCGGACGTCCGCGCCGGTGCAGTCGACCGGTTCGAAGTTTATGCCCTCTCCCGCGCGGTTTGCGGGAGAGGGACGCGAGGAACGAGCGGGGTGAGGGCCCCGGCGCCAAGCCATCCGACTTTCCACCCCCGCGCAATGCTTCGCCGACGTACGCCGCCGCCCGTCCTGGAGATTGTCCCCGCGGGCGAGGTGGATGACGCGCTGCTGCACACGCTTGGCGACGACGTGCGGGCCGCGCTCGGCCTGCAATGGCGGATGGGCGAGCGGACGCCGCTGCGCGACGAGTGGATGGACCCGCGGACGGGACTTTACCGCTCCGTGCACCTGATGCACGCGCTGATCGGCAGCGCCGGCGCGGAGAAGCGCGGCCAAGCCCCCCGCTGGCGGCTGGCAATAGCCGACGCCGGCTTTTGCGCCGCCGAGGCCGGGCCCATCTTTGGCGAGGCCGAGGTGGAGGGGTGCTGCGCGGCCGTGGGGGTGGCGCCGCTGCGGGCCGGATCCGGCGCGGACGCCGACGTCCTGCGGGCGCGCGTGCTCACGGTGGCGCTTCATGAGCTGGGACATTTGGCGGGCGCGGCGCACTGCGGGCGCGCATCGTGCGTCATGTATCCATCCCGACACATTGCCGACACCGACCACCGGGGAGCGCGCTTTTGTCCCGTGTGCGTGGACGCGTTGAAAACGCTCGGGATACGAAAGACTTGACGCTCTCGCGGCATGGAGCCTAACTTGACGCAACATTCGGTTCCGCCCCTATCGCGCCACCTGTCTTCAAGTCGTTTGCCGATCACGCAGAACCCGGCCCCGCGCCCCGGAGGTCCACCGATGGGCTCCGCAACGCCGCGCTCGCTTCGCCGTGCCTACGTGGACTGGGTGGAGGAGCAGATCGAGGAGTTCAAGGAACGAATCCCTCGCAGCCAGCTCCTCGCCATGGCCGACGAGGTGGTGACCGAGCTGCGCATGGATGGCGGCGGTCAGTACCAGCTGACCGAGATCCTGCTGTGCAACGCGATGGACCGGCGCATCTTCCGGATGCTCAAGCTGCCGGGCTACCGCGCGTGGTGCGCGCAGCACACGGCCCGGCCGGAGGTGATCTCGTTTCCCCTCCCGGACCGCTTTGTCTCCGCGCCCGTCGTGACGCCGGCGCCGCGCGCCGTCATGGTCGCGGCGGAGCACGACGAAACGCGCGAGCCCCTGGCCTGTGTCGGATGAGTGACATCGCCGTGACGATTTGACACGCATTCGTGTGCCCGCCGTGAACGGCCGCCTGCGCAAGTGATTGCGGGGCGGCCGTTTGCGTTTGATGGCACGGTCGGTACGGTGCGTGCACAGGGTCCGTCGAACCGCGCTGTTCCGCGCGGGCGTCTGGTCTCTGCGAAGGACTGCCCCATGATGAACGACGACATCGATGCCGGCGCCATGCCGGCTGACCGTGATCCTGCCGTGGGTATCGTAGTGCACGACAACACGCCGGCGCCGCGCCGTCCGCGCAGCATCGCGTTCGTGTGGGGCGGCGAGGATGCCCCCGCACCGTCGCTGCCGTTCGGCCGGTGGAAGCCCGGCGCCCGCGCGGCCTGAACCACGCCGCGGCGGGACCCCTTCGGGAATAGACAGCGGGTGAGCTGAACACGGCTCACCCGCTTTTCCGTGCCCGAAGCCCATGGGGCATCCGGTGGCGGCTTCTCATACGATTGGGGCAGTCGGCGAGTCCAGGCTTGGTCCGGCGCACAGATTATGACAGCCCAACTGCTTTGCAGGGCGCTACATGCGTGAACTTGTCCACGCGGTGGCGGCTCGGGATGGTGTACACAGTAGACGGAATCGGTTAGATTTGACGCAGGCAAATCACCCGCGAACGAGGTTGATGCAATGCGTCAAGCTGCGCTGGAACCCGATCCGCCTTCCGAGCACGCTCCCGACTTGCTGGCGTTCCAGCAGCGTGCGGCGGAGCAGAATTGGCCTGTCAGGCTGCCGTCCTTGAACCCCAATTGGGAACTTCCCGAGCCAGTCGATCTGAAGGGCTTGTCCCTCGGCGACATGGTCGTGCGGCTCCGGCGGGCAGAACCGTGAAGTACTGCTTCTTCGATACGTCCGCCTTCACCAAGCTGTACGCGGTGGAGCCCGGGATGAGGACGGTCCGTGACCTGCTGCGCAGCGCGAAAGCTCGGCCGGGATGGACGCGATTGGTTGTTTGCGACCTGACCCTGCCCGAGGCGTTCTCCGCGCTCACCCACATCCAGTCCGGGCGGGAGGCAGCTGCCAAGGGGCTCAGTGCCATTGCCCTTCAGCAGATTCTTCCGCGGATCCGCCTTCAATTCGGCGCGGATTCGCCGTTCATCGTGGTCCCTTCCACGGGCTGCATGGAATTGGCGGCAGACCTCGTGGAGCGACACCGGTTGCGCGGAGCCGACAGCGTGCAACTCGCTGCCGCTCTGCGGGCGAGCGCGATGGCTTCCGGAGACGACTCGTTCTTCTTCGTCAGCGATGACGTCGCCCAATGCCGCGCCGCTGATGCGGAAGGGCTGGAAGTACTGCGTTCGGCCGCATAAGGATCTGGTGTTCACGAGTAAAAGCCCGCCCAGGAGGATCCTGGGCGGGCTTTTGCGTTCGGGTTTTCGACTCGCCCGTCAGGCGGACGGGGGGAGGCGGCTGTACTCGGGGAGGACGGCGCAGGCCAGGGGCGGCGTGGCCGGGCCGGCGTTCTGGCCCTTGATGATGAGCGCGTGCTGACCGTTGAGCACCGTGCCCGGCGCCACCGGCACCGTGTCCACCAGCGCGCCGATGTTGCCCGCGCCCACGGGGATGGGGCCGAGCTGCGCCACCTCGGCGCCCGACTGCTCGCAGGTGCCCTGCACGATGGCGCCCTGCATCTGCCGGTTGGCGTCCGTGACGCCCCGCACGTTGAGCGAGATCTCCGTCTGCTCGCCGATGCCGCGCACGTTCACGCTGCCGTTGACGCCCGAGTTGTTCACGGGCGACAGGTTGCCCGCCGCCATCGTCTGCTCCGGGCGCGGGATGGGCGTCACGGGCACCGCGCCCTGCGGGTTGCCGTCCACCGTCGCCGCGCCCGGCTGCTCCACCTCCGGCGTGCTCCCCCCGGCCGAGGGCGCGCTCTGGTCGTCGTCCTGGCCGTCGCTCCCGCCACACGCGGCCAGCGCGCACAGCGCCAGCACCGCAGCCACCCGTCCCTTCATCGCGTCCTCCCCGTTGCGTCCTGGTCCGCGCCATCGTCGAGCCCGCCGGGGCGGGCAAGGAGCGGGCCAGCATCGGGTTTGTCGAAGGTATTGCGCGCCTGCTGGAGCTGCTCCGGCTTGCCGATGTCGATCCACGTGTGCCCGTCCACGCGGTACGGGCGGATGCGCTCTCCCGCGCCGGCCAGGCGCAGGTACGGGTCCAGGATGGAGAACGCGCCCCGCTCCGTCAGCAGCGCGAAGATGCGCGGCGAGAGGACGTGGATGCCCGCGAAGGGCAGCGCTCGCACCTCGCCCACGGGCGCGCGGACGCGCAGGTCCAGCCCCTTGCCCTCATCCGTGCGCCCCAGCAGCCCCGCATCGTCAAAGAGCAGCCGGCGCGTGGTGGGGCGGTCCAGCACGGCCAGGGTGGCCAGGGGATCGCCGTCTGCCCCGTGCGCCGCGTACATGTCGCCCAGCGGGACGTCGGAGAGGATGTCGGCGTTGTGGAGAAAGAACGGTGCGTCGCCGCGAAAGTGCGCGCGGGCGGCCAGCAGCGCGCCGCCCGTCTCCAGCGGGCCCGGGTCCTCGCGCGAGAACACGGCCTCGACGCCGAACCCGTCGCGCGCGCGGACGTAGTCCTCGATCTGCTGCGCCAGGTGCGCCGTGTTGATGATCAGCCGGTCGGCGCCGGCCGCGATCAGCCGGCGCGCCACGCGCTCGATGATGGGCACGCCGCCCACGTCCAGCAGCGCCTTGGGGGTGTGGTCCGTGAGCGGCCGCAGGCGGGTGCCCAGCCCGGCCGCCAGGATCATGGCGTCCACGCCGCTCACTCCGGCGCGGAGGCGGCGCCCGCGGCCGCGCCGGCGGCGGCCAGCTCCGCCTGCTCGCGCGCGGGCCAGCGGCCCTGCTCCCGGTGCGCGAGCACCACGTGGACGGACGGGTAGTGCTGGCGCAGGAACGCCGCCAGCCGCTCCGCGAAGTACACGGAACGGTGCTGCCCGCCCGTGCAGCCAAAGTGCACGGACAGCGAGCTGAACCCGCGGGTGAGCCACACGCCCACGTGGCTTTCCACCAGCCCGCGCACGCTCGTCCAGAACTCCTCCACCTCCGGCTGCTGCTCCAGGAAGTAGATCACCGGCTCGTCACAGCCGCACAGCGTGGTGTACTCGGCGTAGCGGCCGGGGTTGTGGATGGCGCGGCAGTCGAAGACGAAGCCGCCGCCGTGGCCGCCCTGGTCGTCCGGGTAGCCGCCCTTGAAGCTGAAGCTGCCCACGTGCACGGTGAGCCCGGGGAGCGTCTGTGCCGGCTTGCGGCGCAGGGACGCCGTCCCGCAGATGCGCTCGAAGACGGCCCGGAGCTCCGGCAGCTCCACGTTCACGAAGCCCGTCTCCAGGATGCGCTCCAGGTTGCGCACGGCCTGCGGCACGCTCTGCAGAAAGCGCGGCTTGCGCTCGTAGAAGCCGCGGTAGCCGTACGCCCCCATCGCCTGCATGATGCGCACGAGCACGTAGCCCCGGAAGTGCTGCCGGAACCGCTCGCGGTCCACGGGCAGGTACTGCTCCAGGTGGTCCAGGTAGTGCTCCAGCAGCTCCTCGCGCAGGGGCTCCGTGAGGCCCACCTTGGGGTCGTACAGCAGCGACGCCACGTCGTACTGCAGGGCGCCGCGCCGGCCGCCCTGGTAGTCGATGAACCACGGCTCGCCGTCGCGCAGCATGACGTTGCGGCTCTGGAAGTCGCGGTAGAGAAAGTGCCGCGTGTCGGCGCCCAGCAGGAACGTGGCGAAGCGGCGAAAGTCCTTCTCCAGGCGCGCCTCGTTGAACGGGATGTGCGCCAGCTTGAGAAAGTGGTACTTGAAGTAGTTCAGGTCCCACAGGATGGACTGCCGGTCGAACGCGGCGCGCGGGTACGCGTGGGCGTAGTCCACCCCCTTGCCCCCCTCCACCTGGAAGCGGGGAAGGATCTCCAGGATGCGCTGGTAGACGGGCACCATGGCCGCGGGAAAGTCCGCGCCCGGGTCTTCGCGCCGCGCCATGGTCACGGCGTCGAACAACGTGGTCTCACCCAGGTCCTCTTCCAGGTAGATGCCCGCCTTTTCGTCCACCCCGTAGATCTCGGGGACGGGCAGGCCGATGGAGCGGAACGACCGCGAGAACGAGAGGAACGCGCGGTTCTCGTCCGGGTCCGGGCCCGTGACGGCCACGGCCGTCTCCATGGCGTCACCCACCAGGCGGTGCATCTGCCGGCTGCTGCCGTCCCCCGCGATCTCCAGGATGCTCACGGGCGGCTTGCCGAAATGCTGCTTGAAGAGCCTGCGAAAGATCTTCTCCACGACGCGCCTTCTACGAGAGTACGGACCAGGGAAACGAAACCGGGGGCGCAAGATAACTCAGCAACGCCGGTGCCGTCAGATCTGCGATGGTGAACGACTCGCACACGCCCTCACGTTGCGGCGCCCGCGGACGGCCGCTGCGCCCGGGCCCTCCGGCCGGAGCCCAGCGCGTCCATCACCTCGCGGGCGGCGCGGATGCCGGAGTCCAGCGCCCCCTGCATCCACCCCGGCCGCGCGGAGGTCTGGTCCCCCGCGAAGTGGATGCGCCCCGCCGGCGCGGCCAGGTGGGGCAGAAAGGTGCGCAGCTGCCCCGGGCGAAACCACGCGTAGTCCCCGCGCGCCCACGGGTCCAGGTCCCACGCGTACACGGCCGCGCGCTCCACGGCCGCCTCCGCGCCCGGGACGATGCGCGCCACCTGCTCGCGCACCCGCCGCACGCACTCGTCCGCCGGCAGGCGGGCCAGGGCGCGCGCGTGGGCCCCCGTGACGAACGCCTCGATGACCTCGCGTCCTCCGGGCTGTCCCGCGCTGGCCTGCGCGGTCAGCCGGATGGGCAGGTCCGTGGCCACGGCGGTGCCCTCGTCCGGGTTCCACACGCGCTCGCGCATCTGCAGGTACACGCGCGTCACGGACGTTGCCGGCAGCTGCGTGACGGCGGCCCGCTGGGGCCCGGGGAGCTGCGGATCCATCCGCAGCCCCCGCAGCACCGTGAAGGGGATGGCGCAGATGACGTGCTCCGCCACGATCCGCCGCGTCCTGCCGTTCGCCCTGTACTCCACGCGCGGACGGTTGCGGCGCACCTCGATGGCCGTCACGGGCGCGTCGTACCGGACGGCGTCGCCCAGCCTGGCGGCCATGGCGGCGGGGAGCCGGTCCGTGCCGCCCTCCACGCGGTACGTGCCGCCGCCGCGGTTCACGGCCAGGTCGCGCAGCAGCGCCAGCGCGGAGATGGCGCCGATCCCGTCGCCCCACTCGTCCAGGTAGCCCAGCCGCATGAGCCCGATGGCGCCCGGTGAGGCGCCGCGCCGCAGCAGCAGCTGCTCCATGGTCATCCCGTCGAAGCGGAGGGCCGCGTCGCCGGGCCAGAGCGGGTGCTCCGGGTCGCCGATGGCGCTCACGACCGGGTCCAGGTACAGGCTGCGCAGCTCGCCGGGCGTGAGCGACGCTTCGCGCGGCTTGAGCGGCACGGGCCAGCGCGGCGTCTCGCCCGTACCCAGGCGGATCGATTGCCCCGCGACGAACACGCGGCTCGCCCGTCCCCGCCCATCCTCCGCCACCGGCTGCAGCGCCACGCCGTACTCGCGGGCGAAACGCTGGGTGGTGGCGTGGTCCCCGGGAACAAAGACGGCCCCCGCTTCCGCGTAGAGGCCGTCGTCGAAGGGATCACGCAGCGTGTGCACTCTCCCTCCCGGCCTGCCGCGCGCCTCCAGCACGCGCACCTCGACTCCTTCCCGCACCAGCTCCAGCGCGGCGGCGAGCCCCGCCAGCCCCGCGCCGATCACCACCACGCGCGTCCGCCCCTCGGCCGCGCGCCGCCGCTGGCCGGGCGGGGTGCACGCCGCGACCGCCATGGGCACGGCCAGTCCGATGAACTCGCGCCGCGTGATTCCGCCTCCCGCGGACGGCTCCGTCTTCGCGGCGGACGCGTCCGCGCGCGTGGGTGGTGGCGCGTTCATCGGTCCCTCCCGGTGATCCACTTCTCCAGCTCCGCCTCGGAAAGCGTGCCCGGGATGAGCGTGCCGTCGATGACGATCGTCGGCGTGACGTCGATCCCCGTCTTTCGCGCCAGGTCCGCGTCGCGCGCCACGCGGGCCATCAGCCGTTCGTCGCGCACGCACTGGTCGAAGGCCGCCGCGTCCGGCACGCCGGCCTCCGCCGCGAACCGCGCCCACGGCTTGACGCCGATGGAATCCTGCTGCGCGAACAGCCGGTCGTGGTACGGCTCGAAGCGTCCCTGTTCGCCGGCACACTCCGCGGCCAGGGCGGCGCGGCGCGCGTGCGGGTGCAGCTGGTCGATGGGCGCGTGCCGGTACAGCACGGACACGCGGTCCGGGTACTTGGCGCGCAGCTGGCGCAGCGTCCGGGAGAAGGTGGCGCAGAACGGACACTGGAAGTCCGAGAACTCCACGATCTGCACGGGCGCGCCGGCGGGTCCCATCCGCTGCCCCGCGGCGGCGATCTCCTCCCCGTTCTCCACCGGCCGCGGTTCGCTGTTCGGCTGCGCGGCGGCGGCGGGCGTGACGAAGAACTCCCGCCGTACGACGGCGGCGGTCACGATCAGGGCGCAGACCACCAGCAAACCGGTGGCGACGTCCGAAAAGCCGCTTCTCAT
>NZ_DASURI010000536.1:0-9175 GCF_036280135.1 Longimicrobium sp. | reverse complement strand
GAGCGACAGAATACGTGTCGCACGTGCGACAGAATAGATGTCGCCCAACACGGCGCTTTACTGCACCGTGGAGATCATGTCGAACATGGGCATGTACATGGCCACCACCATGCCGCCGATCACCACGCCCATCACCACGATCATGATGGGCTCGAGGATGGAGGTCAGCGCGCTCACGGCGGCGTCCACCTCGTCGTCGTAGAAGTCGGCGATCTTCTGGAGCATGTCGTCCAGGCCGCCCGTCTGCTCGCCCACGTTGATCATCTGCACCACCATGGGCGGGAACACGCCCGAGGCCTTGAGCGGCTCGCTGATGGTGGCGCCGCCGGCGATGCTGGCGCGCGAGGCCATCACCGCGTCGTGGATCACGCGGTTGCCCGACGTGCGGGCCGTGATCTGCAGCCCCTCCAGGATGCTCACGCCCGACGACACCAGCGTGCCCAGCGTGCGGGTAAAGCGCGACACGGCCGACTTGCGCAGCATGTTGCCCAACACGGGCATGCGCAGCAGGGCGCGGTCGATCACCAGCTGCCCCTGCTCCGTCTTGTAGTAGCGCCGCAGCAGGAACACCGCCCCCACGGCGGCCAGCACCATGAAGAAGATGTAGCTCTGCAGGAAGTTGCTGATGCCCAGCACCACGCGGGTGGGCAGCGGCAGCTCCATGCCGGCCGAGGTGAAGATGCCGGCGAACACGGGCACCACCTTCCACAGCAGGATGGTGGTGGCCGCGATCACCACGAAGAGCATCACGGCCGGGTAGGTCATGGCGCCCTTGATCTTGCGCACCAGGGCGTCGTTCTTTTCCAGGAACGTGGCCAGGCGCAGCAGGATGGTGTCCAGGATGCCGCCGGCCTCGCCGGCCGCCACCATGTTCACGTACAGCTCCGTGAACACCTTGGGGTGCTTCTTCATCGCGTCGGCCAGGGTCTGGCCGGCCTGGATGTCGTTGAGCACCTGGACGATGATCTTCTGGAAGATCTTGTTCTCCGTCTGCTCCGCCAGGATGGTGAGGCTTTGCACCAGCGGAAGGCCGGAGTTGATCATGGTGGCGAACTGCCGCGTAAAGATCACCACCTCGCGGGTCTTGATGCCGGACCCGAACTGGATGTTGATCTCGCGCGCCTTGGTGTTCACCGAGACCGGGCGCAGCCGCTGCCGCACCAGGTAGCCGACCACCTCGTCGCGGGTGGGCAGGTCGATCTCGCCGCTCAGCAGCTCGCCGGTGGCCGAGCGCGCGCTGTACGCAAACGTAGGCATGGGCTCCCAGGGAATAGGGAACAGGGAATAGGGAATAGGGAATAGCCAGCAACTACATCAGTGCCAAGTGCCTAGTGCCTAGTGCCAAGCATCAGATCACTTGGTACTTGGCACTTGGCACTTGGTACTTTCTTCTCCTCAGCCCAGCGCGGGCTCGCCGATCATGCGCTGGAACTCGGCGGGGTCGCTGCTGCGCTTTACGCACTCGTCCAGCGCCACCTCGCGCTGCACGTACAGCTGGTACAGGCTGTCGTTCAGCGTCTGCATGCCGTGCTTCTTGCCGGCCTGCATGATGGAGTAGATCTGGTGCACCTTGTCGTCGCGGATGCAGGCGCGCACGGCCGGCGTGCACACCATGATCTCGCACGCCATGCTGCGCCCGCGGCCGCGGGCCTTGGGCAGCAGCTGCTGCGTGACCACGCCCTCCAGCACGAACGCCAGCTGCGCGCGAATCTGCGGCTGCTGGTGCGCGGGGAACACGTCGATCACGCGGTTGATGGTCTCGGCCGCGCTGTTGGTGTGCAGCGTGGCCAGGCACAGGTGGCCCGTCTCGGCGATGGTGAGCGCGGCCTGCACCGTCTCCAGGTCGCGAAGCTCGCCCACCAGGATCACGTCGGGATCCTGCCGCAGCGCGTACTTGAGCGCGCGGGCGAACGACTGCGTGTCGCTGCCCACCTCGCGCTGGTTCACCATGCACCCCTGGTGGCGGTGGATGAACTCAATGGGGTCCTCGATGGTGAGGATGTGCCCCTTGCGCTCCTTGTTGATCTTGTCGAGCATGGCCGCCAGCGTCGTGCTCTTGCCGGAGCCCGTGGGCCCCGTCACCAGCACCAGCCCGCGCGGCTTCTCGGCCAGCTTGCTGATGATGTGGGGCAGGCGCAGGTCGTCGAACGTCTGGATCTTGAACGGGATCTGGCGAATGGCCAGGGCCACGCACCCCCGCTGGCGGTACACGTTGCCGCGGAACCGGGCCAGGTTCTGGATGCCGAAGCTGAAGTCCAGCTCGTCCTCGGTCTCGAACCGCTTCTTCTGGTTCTCGGTAAGGATGCTGTAGGTGAGCTGCAGGCAGTCCTTGGGGGTGAGGATGTGGTCCGCCCCGCTGTCGGTGATGTGCCCGTCGATGCGCAGCTTGGGACGCTCGCCCGCCGTGATGTGCAGGTCGCTGGCGCCCTTCTCGATCATCTCTTCCAGCAGCGCGCGCAGGTTCAGGCTGCGTGCGGCCTCGGGGGCGGCCACGCGGGCGGCCTCGGCGGTCATGCTCATGGGAGTTCTACCAGGTACAGCTTCTCAAGAGTAGCCCGGGGCACCGTTGGCCCCCAAAGGCGCGATCCGTCAACGCGTGCCGCACCGTGCAACCATCGTTGCAGCGTGCAAGACGCGCCGGTGTGCCAGGTCACGTAACCACGTGGGTTTTCGTCGGTTGCGTGTGGGAGTAACCAAGATGCGTGCCGGGTGCGGCGCTGAACTGCGGGGGACGGATTACAGGGTACAGGGGACAGCCACCCACGGCAGACACGTCGAGGGGCAGGTCCCTGGACTCTCCCGTCCGCCCAGCCCCGACGGACGAATCTGCACGCGGTCGCGCCCCAGCCGGAGCGAATGAATTCGCCGCTGAAACGTCACGAAGTCCGCCTTCGCGGACTGCCCCAGCACGGGCGGGCCGGGGACACCGAGGTGAAGCCTCTCTGTCGAGAAGCCTGCGACGGGGCGAAGCGCTCGCCCGGCCGCAGGCCCCACGTCGTTGCCGGCCGTCCCCTGTAACCTGTCCCCTGTAACCCGCAGTTGCAGGCTATTCCCTATTCCCTATCACCTATTCCCTATCACCTATTCCCTGCTCCAATCAGCCCGCCGTCTCCTTCAGCACTTCCTCCAGCGTCGTGATCCCCCGCCGCACCTTGAGCATGCCGTCCATGCGCAGCGTGAGCATCCCCTCGGAGATGGCCTGCGCCTGCAGCTCGGCCGTGGAGCCGCCCTGCAGCACCATGCGGCGCAGCGTGGGCGACATGGCCATCACCTCGTACAGGCCCTGGCGGCCCTTGTAGCCGCTGCCGCCGCACGTCTCGCAGCCCGCGCCCTTGTAGAAGGTGATGCCCTCCAGCTCCTTCTCCGTGAGCCCCGCCGCCCGGATGTACTCCGCCGGGTAGGTCGTGGGCTCCTTGCAGTTGCCGCAGATGCGCCGCACCAGTCGCTGCGCCGTGATCAGGTTCACGGCGCTGGCCACGTTGAACGGCTCGATGCCCATGTCCACCATGCGGGTGATGGTGGACGGCGCGTCGTTGGTGTGCAGCGTGCTGAGCACCAGGTGGCCCGTGAGGGCCGCCTTGATGGCGATGGAGCCCGTCTCCAGGTCGCGGATCTCGCCCACCATGATGATGTTGGGATCCTGCCGCAGGAACGCCTTGAGCGCCGCCGCGAACGTCATCCCGATCTCCGTGCGCACCAGCACCTGGTTGATCCCGTGAAGGTTGTACTCCACGGGATCCTCCGCGGTCATGATGTTGACCTCGGGGGTGTTGATCTTGGAGAGCGCGCTGTACAGCGTGGTCGTCTTGCCCGAGCCCGTGGGGCCCGTCACCAGCACCATCCCGTACGGGTTCAGGATGGCCCGCATGAAGTCCTTCTCGGCCTTCTCCTCCATCCCGAACTTTTCCAGGTCAAGGGTCAGGTTGCCCTTGTCCAGGATTCGCAGCACGATCTTCTCGCCGAACAACGTCGGCAGGGTCGATACGCGGAAGTCGATGACGCGGCGGCCCACCCGCAGCTTGATGCGGCCGTCCTGCGGCACCCGCCGCTCGGCGATGTTCAGGTCCGAGAGGATCTTGAAGCGCGAGATGAGCGCCGCCTTCATCTTGATGGGCGGCCGCATGATCTCCTGCAGCACGCCGTCGATGCGGTAGCGTACGCGGATGTCCTTCTCGTAGCACTCGAAGTGGATGTCCGACGCCCCGCGCGTCACCGCGTCCGTGAGAATGCCGTTGATGAGCTTGACCACGGGCGCCTCGTCCACCGCCGCCTGCAGCGCGGTGACCGAGATCTCCTCCTCGCGGTCCTCGACGACCTCCACGTCCTCGGACTCGATCTGCTTGAGCAGGTCGTTGATCTTCTCGTCCGCCCCGCCCTCGTACTCCTTCTCGATGATCTTGCGCAGCGAGAAGTCGCCCGCGATCACCGGCTCGATGTCCAGGCGCGTGACGAACTTGAGGTCGTCCAGCACCCCCAGGTCCGTGGGGTTGGCCATCGCCACCGTGAGCGTGCGGCCCACGCGGCGCAGGGGCAGCACCTGGTGCTTGAGGGCGATGTCGGTGGGGACGAGCTTGAGGATCTTGGGATCCAGCTTTACGCGCTCCAGGTCCACCGCGGGAATGCGGTGCTGGCGCGCCAGCGCGCGGACGAGGTCCTGCTCGCCCAGAAAGCCGAGCTTTACGAGGCTGAAGCCCACGCGCGTGCCGTTGGAACGCGCGTCCTCGAGCGCCTTGCTGAGCTGCTCGCGGCTTACGAGGCCCTCGTGGATCAGCTGTTCGCCAATCCGGTCTGCGGGAGCGGAAACGGCCATCTAGCCCTGTGAATTGGGCGGAGATGCCGGGCCGCGGAGTTCACCACGGTGCGGCCCGGCGGGATTTCGGGGAAGTTCAGCGATGAAGTTTCGCCGCAAGTGCATGCGGTGTCAAGGCGTAGCCCGCACGCGGGGGCGCAGCCGCTCCACCGTCGCCGGGCCAATGCCCGGCACCTGGGCCAGCGCGTCCACGGAGCCGAACGGCCCGTGCTCCGCGCGCCACGCCACGATGCGCCGCGCCAGCGCCGGCCCGATCCCCGGCAGCGCCTCCAGCTGCGCCGCCGTGGCCCGGTTCAGCTCCACCACCGCGCCCGCCGCCCCGCCCCGGGAGTCTCGTTGTCTCGTTGAACGCTCCCAATCTGCTACCGAAGCAGCCGATTGGAAAGAGTCACGTGCGGATGGACCCTTCGCCGCCGGCTTCAATGGAGCGGAGGGCGGGGTCGGCGCCGGACGGAGCGCGAGGTGCGGCGCGGCGTCCCGCAGCAGCGCCGGCCCCACCCCGGGGACGGAGTCCAGGTCCGCCATCGTCCGAAAGCGGCCGTGCGCCGTCCGCCACTCCACCATCCGCCGCGCCAGCGCGGGGCCGACGTTCGGCAGCCGGTCCAGCTCGTCCGCCGGCGCCGTGTTGGGGTCGATGCGCTCACCGGGGGCCAGCGGCGCCGCGCGCCGCTCCGCGCGGCGGACGGAGTCCTCCACCTGCTTCACCAGCGCCTGCGCGCTCGCCTCCGCCCCGGGTGGGCCGGACAGGTCCGCGGGCGCGGGGCCGCCGGCCATCACGCGCGCCGCGGCGCCGGCGGCCAGCAGCAGCGCCGCCACGCCCAGGGCCAGTCGTTCCTGCGGGGTGGCGGCCATGCGTCAGCGCTCCGGGTCCGGGGGTTCGGAATACAGGGTCGCGGCGAGCACACGGCCCACGGCGCCCAGCGTTTCGCGCTTCAGGTACTGCGGATTGTCGTCGATGGAGTGCCAGCGCAGGTTCGCCGGCCCGTACTCCCCGTCGCGCACGACGACCGTGGGGATGCCCGCCGCGGACAGCACGTCCGCCTGGCTGGGCATCGGCCGTCCCCGCTCCGCGACAAAGACGCTGTCCAGCTCCAGCCGCCGCGCCAGGGCCCACATCCGCCCGGCCGGCCCCGCCGCGGACGCGGGGTCCATGGCAAAGCGCGGCTCGTAGTCCGCCACTGCCTGCAGGACCACGGCATAGCGCGGCCGGTAGCCCGGCATGGACGCCAGGAAGTGCCGCGTCCCCGCGAACGCCGCGGAATCGGACTGGTCGTCCCCGTCCGCGAACAGGACGTCCACGCCCACGGGCGGCGGCTGCTGGTGAAACAGCTGCGCCATCTCCACCAGCACGGCCACGCCGGACGCGTTCACGTTGGCGCCGGGCACGGGCCGGTGGCGCTCGCCGGGCTCCACGGCGCCGTCCGCCCGCCGCCGCGTGTCGCGGTGGGCGATGAGCAGGATGCGTTCTTCCAGCTCCGGGCGAAACCGGGCCACGATGTTGGTCCACCGGAGCCGCTTTCCCCCCTCGCCCGTGGCCGTGAACGGCTGCAGGATGACGGTGTCGGCGGCGAACCGCATCTGCTCCCGCAGCCAGTCCAGCTGCCGCGCGTGGCCCCGGTGCCCCGGGAACCGCGGGCCGAACGACACCTGCGTCACCAGGTACGACCACGCCCGCGTCTCGCGGAACTCGGGGGCCGGCGGCGGGCCCGGGTCGCAGGCGGCGGCCGCCAGCAGCAGCAGGCCCGGCGCCGCGGAACGGACGGCGCGGCGGATCGGTATCAAGCGGGATCAGCGCGGAATGAGCGGACGGAATGGACAGCGCGGGTTGTACGCCCCCGCCGCGCAACGTATACTACGAGCCGGCCACGTCACCCGGCAAGTCCCCATCGGCACGGATGAGAATCCTCACGCGGTACCTGATCCGGGCGCACCTGGGCCCGTTTCTCTTTTCGTTCTTCGCCCTCACGGGGGTGATCCTCATCAACACCCTCGCGCGCCGCCTGGCGGACCTGGCGGGCAAGGGGCTGCCCCCGCGCGTCATCGCCGAGTTCTTCATCCTGGCCCTGCCGGCCACGCTGGCGCTGACCTTTCCCATGGCCGTGCTGGCCGCCGTGCTCTACACGTTCAGCACGCTGACGGCGGAGAACGAGATCACGGCGCTCAAGGCCAGCGGGGTGGACCTGCGGCGCCTGCTGGCGCCCATCCTCGTCCTGGCCACCCTGCTGACGGTGGTGATGATCTGGTTCAACGACCGCGTGCTGCCGGAAAGCAACCACCGGTGGAGCCAGCTCATCGTGGACATCGGCCGCAAGACGCCCACGTTCCTGCTGGAGGAGCAGACGCTCAACCGCGTGGCCCCGCAGAGCGGCGGCAAGGTGTACTACCTGCGCGCGGCCCGCATCGAGCCGGGCACCAACCGCATGTGGGACGTGCAGATCTTCGACGTGAGCGATCCCGGCACCCTGCACACCGTCTTTGCCGACTCGGGGCGCGCGTCGTTCAGCGGCAACGGCAACGACATGGTGCTGCAGCTGTTCGACGGCCACACGCGTGAAGTATCGGCCAGCGAGCCCCAGACCTTTCGCCGCGTGTACTTCAAGAAGCAGATCTTCGGCATCCCCGACATCGGCAACCAGCTGCAGCGCAACGACCGGCCCGACGGCTTCCGCGGCGACCGCGAGATGACCATCGGCATGCTCAAGGCGCAGATCGACACCATCTCGCGCCAGCGCGCGGACGAGGCAAAGAACCTGCGCCAGGCGGCCCTGGCGGACCTGGAGTTCGCCCTGGCCGGCGGGCGCGGCGCGGGCGTGGAGGGCTCGGAGGGGACCGAGGCGCTGCCGGCCGACGTGGGCAACGTGCGCACCCGCACCCGCCGCACGGCCGACATGCTCAACAACACGCAGCGGCAGATGGGGCAGCTGGCGGAGAGCATCCGCAACTACGAGGTGGAGATCCACAAGAAGTACTCCATCGCCGTGGCGTCGCTCGTGTTCGTGATCGTGGGCGCGCCCCTGGCCCTGCGCTTTGGCGGCGGGGGGATCGGGATGGTGATCGCCACGAGCATGATCGTGTTCTCGCTGTACTACGTGGGCCTCATCGGCGGCGAGTCGCTGGCCGGGCGCGGCATCGTCACGCCCATCTTCGCCATGTGGATCATGAACGCGCTGATGACCGTGGTGGGGCTCTTTGGCCTGGCCACCATGGGGCGGGAGACGTCCACGGCGCGCAGCAGCGTGTGGGACACCCTGCTGCAGTCCGTGCGCGACGCGGCCGCCGCGCCCCTGGCCCGCCTGCGGGGGCGCCGCGCATGAAGCTGCTGGACCGCTACCTCATCCGGCAGTTCCTCGTCACCTTTTTCATGCTGGTGCTGGGGCTGCCGCTGCTGTTCATCATCGGCGACATCACGGACAACATCGACACGTACATGGACCGCGGGGTGCCCATCAGCAAGATGGCCCTGGCGTACGTGTACCAGTTCCCGCTGTTCATGGTGTACGCGTTCCCCATCAGCGCGCTGGTGGCCACGGTGTTCACCATCGGCGGGATGACGCGCCACCAGGAGATCACGGCGGCCAAGGCGGGCGGCGTGAGCTTCTGGCGGCTGTTCATCCCCATCTGGCTGCTGTCCATCGTGCTGAGCGCGGGCGCCTTTGGCCTGAGCGAGCTGGTGCCCACCACGCTGCGCAAGGCGGCCGCCCTGCGCGGCGAGCAGACGGCCGTGGCCAGCACGGGCCCCCGCATCAACTTCGTCTTCCAGACGGCGCGCGAGGGCGTCCTTTCCGCCCGGCGCCTGGACGCCGGCACGGGCGAGATGACGGAGCTGGCCCTGGAGCGCAACGCCACGGACAAGGCGCCCGGCATGCACCTGATGGCGCGCCGCGCCGTCTGGAGGCAAAAGGGCGGCTGGCGGCTGGAGGACGGCTGGCGGCGCGAGCTGCGGGCGGACGGGACGGAAAAGGCCACGCGCTTCGACACGCTCTCCGCGCCGGGGCTGATGGAGACGCCCGAGGACCTGATGGCCGAGCCGCGCGAGCCGGAGCAGATGCGCTACGCCGAGATGACGCGGTTCATCGGCGCCATCGAGCGCTCCGGCGGCGACGCGGCGCCCCTGCGCGTGGAGCAGGCGCAAAAGCTTGCCGTGCCCCTGGCCGTGATCGTCATCGTGCTGTTCGGCGCGCCCCTGGCCACCTCCAGCAACCGCGGCGGGGCCGCGTACGGCGTGGGCATCAGCCTGGGCGTCACCATCATCTACATGCTGCTGTTTCGCGTGGGCAAGGCCATCGGCAGCAGTGGCGCCATCGATCCGCTGGTGGCCGCGTGGGGCCCCAACATGCTCTTCCTGGTGGCCGGCCTCATCCTCAT
>NZ_DASURI010000535.1:0-7609 GCF_036280135.1 Longimicrobium sp. | reverse complement strand
AGGGCGGGAAGATCCTTCGGGGCCACACGCATCAGGCACGGTCGCGTTCGTGAGGGCCCCTCAGGAAAACAACCCTGCTTTTCCGGATCCGGTCTGAGCGGCTGAGCGACTACGCGACGGCCCTGTATCCCCCGTCGCCGTAGTCCCGCCGCAGCTCCTCCAGCAGGCGCTTGCCGACGCCGTCCGGATCGGGGTATTCCTCCCGCATCCGCTCGTCCATGATGTCATCGATCTGGCGCTGGAACGGTCGAAGCTCGGCATCGCCCAGGTCACCCAGCCGCTTGCCCGTTTGCCGCTCGATCTCCTGCAGCACGCGCGTGGCTACGCGGATGGAGCCGGGAAACAGCCGGTCGTCGGGGCGCAGCGGCAGCCACTTGCGCCAGTTGCGAAAGTGCTCACGCTCGCGGATGCGCAGCGAGATGCGATAGGCGGCATCGTTGGCCACCGCCGAGTCGACGTTTCGCAGGATTTCGAACATGGCTCAGATCCTCAGTTCAAGCATGTCGAAGGCGTCGCGGCCGAGCGTCTCGACCCGATACTCCTTGCGAATCCGATCCGGATCGTGACGCCCCCAGCCGGCGATCGATGCTCGCTGCGAATGCTATCCGGTAACGCCGTCCCCAGCCGAGCGAATGAATTCGCCGCTGGAGAATCGCGAAGTCCGCCTGCGCGGACTGCCCCAGCGGAAGCTGGCCAATGTGCACCAGGGCGGCTTTCGACGGCTAGCTAAAGACCGCACCGGTGCACAGAGACGGCGCGCGGCAGGACCCGTCGGCGAAGGCCGACATCACGTTGTCAAAGCCGCGAATTCATTCGCCGAGGCTGGGGCGCCGCTTCATGGCACAGACACGACATCAGCATCACGGCCTGGTTCGTGGCGCGCCTGAAAAATCGGCCGACAAAGATGCAAAGGAATCGCCGTAGACACCAGATCCGCGACACGCCACCGCGTGAACACCTCCCTCACGTTTTTCGCCACGCACGCGAGGTTGATCCGTCGGCCCAGGGCGCGTATCATCCCGCTTTCCGATCCCTGGACCCGCGAAGAGGCCGGCCGTCTTGAAGATTCTCGTGGTGGGCAACGGCGGACGCGAGCACGCGCTGCTGTGGAAGCTGCGGCGCGACGCGCCGCACGCCGAGCTGTTCGTCACCCGCGCCAACGGCGGGATGGCGGACCTGGCGACCTCCCTTCCCCTGGCGCCCGGCGAGATGCAGGCCCTGGCCGGCTGGGCGGAGCAGAACGCCGTCGATCTCACCGTCGTGGGCCCCGAGGCACCGCTGGCCGAGGGGGTCGCGGACCACTTCGCCTCGCACGGGCTGCCCGTCTTTGGCCCCACCAAGGCGGCCGCGCAGATCGAGGCGTCCAAGGCGTTCGCCAAGGGCGTCATGCAGCGCCACGGCATCCCCACGGCCGCGTTCCAGGTGTTCGAGCAGGTGGAGCCGGCCCGGGCGTTCGTCCGCGAGTTCGGCCGGCCCGTCGTCGTCAAGGCGTCGGGGCTGGCGGCCGGCAAGGGCGTCGTCGTGGCGGACGACACGGAACAGGCTCTCGCGGCCGTGGAGGACATGCTGTCCGGCGCCGCGTTCGGCCCGGCGGGGGCGCAGGTGGTGATCGAGGAGCGGATGACGGGCGAGGAGCTCTCCGTCTTCGCCCTCACGGACGGCGAGAACGTGGTCTCCATGCTCCCCGCGCAGGACCACAAGCGCGTGGGCGAGGGCGAGACGGGCCCCAACACGGGCGGGATGGGCGCCTACGCGCCCGTTGCCCTGGCCACGCCGGAGCTGATGGCCCGCGTGGAAGAGGAGATCCTGCGCCCCACCGTCGCCGCCATGGCCGCGGAGGGGCATCCGTTCCGCGGCCTGCTTTACGCCGGGCTCATGCTCACGCCGGAGGGACCGAAGGTCGTGGAGTTCAACTGCCGCTTCGGCGACCCGGAGACGCAGGTGGTGCTCCCCCTGCTCCGCTCCTCCTTGCTGGATCCCATGCTAGCTATCGCCCGCGGCGAGTCCATCGCGGGAACGCGGCTGGAGTGGCACCCGGGCGCGGCGGCCACCACCGTGCTGGCGTCCGGCGGCTACCCCGGCGACTACACGAGCGGCCTGCCCATCCGCATCCCGTCAGACATCGAGACCGGCGGCGACGTCATCGTCTTCCACGCCGGGACAAAGCGGGAGGACGACGGCACGCTCGTCACCGCCGGCGGCCGCGTGCTGGCCGTCACGGCCCTGGCGCCCACGGTGGCGGAAGCGGCGGCGCGCAGCCGGGCCGCGGCGGAGCGCATCGAGTTCCAGGGGCGGCACTTTCGCCGCGACATCGGCTGGCGCGAGGCGGAACGGGCGGGTGCCCATGCCTGAGCTCCCGGAAGTCGAGACCATCGTCCGCGACCTGGCGCACCTGCTGCCAGGGGCGAAGATCAAGGGCGTGGAGGTCGTGCGCCCGGACCTGATCGAGGACGACACGCCGGAGGGCTTCGCGCGAAAGATCCGGGGCAAAAAGATCCGGAGCGTGGTGCGCCGCGCCAAGAACATCGTCATGGACCTGGGCGGCGAACGGCTGCTGGTGAACCTGGGGATGACGGGACGCCTGCTCGTGGCCCGCGCCGGCGACGACGAGCCCACGCACCTGGGCGTGCGCATCGGGCTGGACCGCGGGCGCGAGCTGCGCTACCACGACGTGCGGCGATTTGGCCGGCTGTGGACGGTGACGGAGGCCCAGTGGCAGGCGTGGGACGGGCAGCTGGGCGTGGAGCCGCTGTCCGACGCCTTCTCCGCGGACTGGCTCGTCCAGGCGGCGGGACGATCGAAGGTGGCTATCAAGGTGTGGCTGATGGACCAGGCCCGCGTGGTGGGCGTGGGAAACATCTACGCCAGCGAGGCCCTCTTTCGCGCCCGGGTGGATCCGCGACGCCCCGCCAACTCGCTCACCCCGGACGAGCTGGCCCGCGTGCGCGACGGCGTGCAGGCCGTGCTGCGCGAGGCCATCGACCACCGGGGGACCACCTTCCTGGACTACCGCGACGCGCGGGGCGAGGAGGGCGCGTTCGCGGCACGGCTCAAGGTGTACGATCGAGAGGGGCAGCCGTGTCCCGGGTGCAAGGGACACGTGGAGCGCATCGTCCAGGGTGGCCGATCGACCTTCTTTTGCCCATCGTGCCAGCACTAGAGGAGCGGTGGCGCACAGTTTGGGGCCACCGCGCGTGATGAATCACTGGTTTTTTCCGACGGGTACATTATTATTCTACATCCCTGCAGGATGGCACGTCTCCTCCCCCGCCCATCTCTCCCGAACGCCAGATCATGCAACCACGAAAGTTCCGCGTACCCCAGCGCAAGACCCAGCGCCGCTGGCGCGTGCCCCCCGCCCTCAAGCGGGGGGACGAGATCTTCGAAGGGCTGGGTGTGCTGGATGAGCTGTCCGGAGAAAAGGGCCTGGTGCTGTGGCAGTCCCTGCGCGACGCCCTGCTGTGGGCCGAGGCGCAGGACGACGAGCGCGCCTCGCTCTTTTCGCAGGACGCCGAGCGCGCCCGCATGGCCATGATCCTCGCCTCGCAGCCCTCGCCGGACCTGGAGGAGCCGCTGGGCGTGCTGGCCCGCATGCTGGGCGAGCCCACGCAGATCTCGGAAGAGATGGTGGCCCTGGCCTGCCGCCGCGTGTCGCAGTGGGCCGACGACGAGGGGCTGCTTACGACGGCGCTGGCGTTCGCGCAGGCGGCCGCGACCGTGACGCCGGGCGACCCGGGCGTGGCGTTCGCCGTGGGCAAGCTGGCCCGCCGCCGCGCCGAGTACGCGCGCGCCGAGACGTGGTTCCGCCGCACCATCGCCCTGGCGCGCCAGATCGGCGACTGGGCCACGTACTCACAGGCGTTCCTGGGCCTGGGCCGCATGTACATGCAGCGCGGCAACCTGCCCGTGGCGCGGCGCTTCCTCGTGCGTGCCATGCGCGCGGCGCAGCGCAACAGCCTGCACGAGATCGAGGGCATGGCGCTGCACGACCTCTTTGCCGTGGCCGGCGAGGCCGACCGCAACGAGGAGGCGCACCAGTATGCGCGCGCGGCGTACGAGGCCTATGGTCCGCACAGCGCCACCATGCCGCGCCTGGCGCACGACGTGGCGTACTGGTGGATTCGCCGCGGGCACTTTGCCGAGGCGCTCCCCGTGCTGGAATCGGTGCTCCCGCACTTCCCGCAGCCGGGCGACCGCATGACCGTGCTGGGCAGCATTGCCCGGGCGGCGGGTGGTCTGGGCCAGCGCGAGCGGTTTCGCGAGGCGTGGGAGTCCGCGCACGACCTGCTGCGCACCAGCACCACCGACCAGGGCTCCGCGCAGGGGCTGCTGGACATGGCGCACGGGGCCGCCACGCTGGGCCTGTGGGACAAGGCCGAGACCGCCGCGCGCGAGGCCCTCGACACGGGCTCGCGCCGCAACGAAGCCAAGATCCGCCTGACGGCGGAGTCGCTGATCGAGTCCGTGCGCCACCATCGAACGGTGGAAAACAACCAGAAGAGCACGCGCGGGGACGCGGGAGTCGATCCCATGTTGGCCCAGGACTTCGTCCGGACGCTGCAGATGAGCGGCACGCACGCCTGAAGCCGCCACACGTCAAAGACAGCGAGGGCGTGGTCCGCGGACCACGCCCTCGCTGTTTTGCATCCGGGGATGCTTACTTGCCGCCGCCGGAGCCCAGCCACCCCGCGTCACGATTGGTCGTGGTGTCGGGGGCCGAGGTGGTGGTGACCTCCTGCGTGGCGTTCACGCCCGCGCCGCCGGCGCTGCGTGCCGTGGGCTCCGTGACGCTGGTGGAGCACGCGGCGACGGCCGCGACGAGGGCACAGGCGAGGAGGAGGCGCTTGGTCTTCATGGCAGGGTCCTGTGAAATGGGGGCAAACGGCTGGGGTGCAGGGGGCAAGATAGTGCGTCCCCGCCCGTCATCCTAGACTTTGAGATACAGGATAACGCTCCCTTCGCGACTTTGCAACCCTCACAAACCAGACGACTCGTGTCCGGTTCAGGTGATGAAAACTGCTACAATTAAAGGATTTCACAGATCAGACATTCCGGATGGATAACTTATAATTGTCATTTTCGGACGATCTAATCACATTGGTTGAAAGACGTGCGGCTCCCGGTGTGGCCGAGGACGGGACTCCGCCACGCCTCTCTTTCGCGCGGGGCGCGCGCGCGCTACTTTCGGGGTGAGGTTCGGCTTTTGTTCACCGGCGCGACCCGTCCCCGTTCTTTGAAGTCCTCTCCCGCGCACCCGCTCCGCGCCACCGTACGCGAGGCCCGCAACGTCCCCGGCGTGTACCGCATGCTGGCCGCGGACGGCGAGGTGCTGTACGTGGGCAAGTCCAAGAGCCTGCGCACCCGCCTGCTCTCGTACCTGCGCGCCCCGCGGGGCGACAAGCAGCACCGCATCATCGAAGGCACGCACTCGCTGGCATGGGACTACGAGCCCAGCGAGTTCGCGGCGCTGCTGCGCGAGCTGCAGATGATCAAGCGCTTTCGTCCGCGCATGAACGTGCAGCACAAGCGCGACGGGCGGTACTCGTTTCTCAAGCTCACGTCGGGCAGGGCGCCGCGCCTGTTCGTGGTGAGCGCCGTGGCCGACGACGCGGCCACGTACTACGGCCCCTTTCGCGGGGGCCGGCGCATCCAGGACGCCGTCCGCGAGCTCAACGACCTGCTGGGGCTGCGCGACTGCCCGCTCGTCACCCCCATCCGCTTCGCGGACCAGCCGGACCTGTTCGCGTTCGAGCACGTGCCCCGCTGCCACCGCTTCGAGCTGCGGCTGTGCATGGGCCCCTGCGCCGCGCGCTGCACCGAGACGGAGTACGGGCAGCGGGTGGAGATGGCGCGGGCCTTCCTGGATGGACACGCCGACGAGCCCCTGCGCTGGCTGAACGAGCGGATGACGGCCGCGGCGGACCGCTGGGAGTTCGAGTACGCGGGACGGCTGCGCGACCGCCTGCACCGCCTGGAGAACCTGCGCGACGAGTTCTCGCAGCTGCGCGAGGCGCTGGACAGCCTGACCTTCCTGTACCGCGTGGACGGGGTGGAGGGCGACGACCGCGTGTACCTGGTGCGGCGCGGCACCGTGCGCGCCGTGGTCCCCGTGCCGCGCACGGCGGCGGAGCGGCGCCGGATGGAGCGCCTGTGCGACGAGCACTTTGGCCGGCCGGAGCACGAAGGCGCCCTCGTGCAGCGCCACCAGGTCGACGAGATCCTGCTGCTGTCGCGGTGGTTTCGGGCGCGGCCGGAGGAGATGCGCAACACCACGCCGCCCGCCCGCGTGGAGGCGCTGCCCCTGAGCGCCTGAGCCCCTGGCACATCGGTTGCGCCCGCCGTGACGGACGCCGTTTGCAAACCGACCTGATGCCCCCTTGCCGGAGCCGTTGATGCGGACCTGCCTCCGCTTTGCGTTCGTCCTATCCGCCTGCGCCCTCGCCGCCGCCTGCGGGCGTGACGGCGCGCGCCCCACCGCCGCCGCCGAGGCCGACAGCACGGCCCGCGGCGACAGCCTGCGCGCCATCTACGGCGCCACGGGGGGCGACATCGTCCGCGTGGTGCCCGTGGAGATCGAGGTGGTGGGCCTTCCCGCCGGGTGGGAGGGCATGCGCGTGGCCGCCCTGTCCGACTTTCACCTGGGGATGTGGCCCGGGAACACGGAGACGGCCCTGGCCGCCGTGCAGCGCGCCATCGCCGAGAAGCCCGACGCGTTCGTGCTGCTGGGCGACTACGTGGCCCGCGGGCAGGACTACACGGCGCTGGACCGCGTGCTGGCGCCCCTGCGGGGCAAGCCGGTCTTTGCCGTGCTGGGCAACGAGGACATGGTGGAGGACCCGGACGAGCCCGACAGCACGCTCATCCGCACCCGGCAGGCCATGCAGCGCGCGGGGATCACGCTGCTGGAGAACCGCCGCGCGCCGTTCGTGCGCAACAACGACACGGCGTACATCGGCGGCATCGACCCGTACACGGCGCGGCGGCCGGAGTGGCGCCGCGCGGAGATCTACGGCGGCATCGGCGGGGGGGCGCGCACGCCGCTGCTGCTGGCGCACATGCCCGTGGCGGCCGTGACGCTGCCCACGGACAAGTACCCCGCCGTCGTGGCGGGCCACACGTTCTGCGGGCAAGTAGAGGTGCCGGGCACGCCGCGCCTGTCGTGGTTCAACACCGAGGTGCTCCCCGGCACGGCCGATCCCGCCCGGACGCGCATCTACCGCGTGCGGGGCTCCACGCTGTTCATCACCTGCGGGCTGGGGTTCGGGTACGTGCCCGTGCGCTTTGGCGCGCCGCCGGAGATCGCGATGATCACCCTGCGCGGCGTGGGTGCCGTGGCCCCCTCGGACAGCGCCCGCGCGCCCGGGGCCGTGAACGTGGACTCGCTCATCCAGTCGTTCACGCCCACGGACTCCACCAACGGCGAGGACACGGATTCCACGGCCGCCGAGGAGGGCTGATCCGCATCGCGCCTGCGCGGACGGCGGAACGGCATTCTCACACGGCGCTTCGCGAACGGAGTCAACGGTAACGGCAACAGACCCGATTCTCCGGACGGCAGGCTCCCACGGGATCTGCATCGATGGAATCAACAGTCGTTGGCTGTTAACCG
>NZ_DASURI010000534.1:0-3404 GCF_036280135.1 Longimicrobium sp. | reverse complement strand
CCGGATGGCACGCCCCCGCTTCGTAACGGTCGAATCCGTCCCGTCAGCCCGGGGGGACGGCGGTGATGTCCTCGCGGGTGCGGGGGACCACCTCGTAGTGGTCGTCGTACTGGCCCGCGAAACCCGTGACCTCCACCGTCTCGCCGGGACGAAAGACGTCGGCGCGCACGTCCGTCTCGGAGTCCAGGAACACCATCACGGCGCCGGAGCCGTCGTCCACCATCACCTTCCAGCCCCAGGGCGCGTCCTCTTCCGGCTCCGTGACCACGGTGCCGCGGATGCGGATGAGCCACCCCTCCTCGCCCTCGTCCACGGCGCCCGTGCGCAGGACGCGGGGCTCCGGCGCCGCTTCCACGTGCAGGCTCTCGGGCGCGCCGCGAAAGTCGAACAGCTGCAGCACGGACGGAACGATGGCCAGCTGGTTGTTGGGGTTGTCCAGGGTGCCGCGGATGCGCACGCGCTGCCCCAGGCGCAGCAGCACCGGGTCCGACAGGGGCATGACCCAGATGCCGCCCGTGCGGTCCTGGATGGCGAACCCGCCGTCTAACACGCCGGGCGGCACGCTCACGACGCCGTCCACGAGCACGTCGGCCCCGGCCCCGGCGGCGCGCGCGCGGGAGAGCGGGGTGATGTCTGCATCGGCGAGCTGCGCGTGGGCCGGCGCCGCCGCGGCGGCAAGGGCGAGCGCCAGGGAGAGCGCGAGGACGGAGCGGTCCATCGGGGGTAGCCGTGCGAGGACGAGTGGAGCGGCGCATTAAGGAACACACGCTTCCGATTCAACGTCATCCAATCGCCGCCCGCGCGCAAGATGTCCGTATCCCCAGCGCGCCGAATCCGCCGTCCCGGTCCGCGGCCACGTTCGATGACGCTCGCGGCACCCGCAACTACGCGGGGCACCGTGTCTTGCGCGGGCGATCCGCCAGAAGGCTTCGGCACGTCATGGAGGTGCGCCGCCGGCATCGGCGCGCGGGGATGGCTCTACGGCAGATGGCACACGGCGCTTCGCGAACGGAGTCAACGGTTTGTTGTTCTTGCCGTTGCCTGCCGTTGACCGTTGGCCGAAGGCCCCGTGTGAGAATGCTTGTTCAGCGGACAGCATCCGGAACCGCTCTCTCCGGGAACGGTTGATCCGCATCCGTCCGTCCGCTATCCTGCGACCTTCACCGCGCACATCGAATTCCGCATCCGCCCCCGCAGCCGCCGCATCGCCGTGAGCCGATCCGCCCGCATGCTCGCCCTGGCCGCCGCCCTGCCGGCCGCGTCGCTCCCGGCCGCGGCGCAGCAGCTTTCGCCGCAGGAGCAGCGCATCGTCCAGTACGTGGACGCGCACGCCGACGAGGCGATCGCGTTCCTGGAGCGCGTCGTCAACGTCAACAGCGGCACGCTCAATCCGCAGGGCGTGCGCGAGGTGGGGCGGATGTTCGGCGCGCCGCTGGACTCGCTGGGGTTCGATGTACGGTGGATCGAGCTGCCGGACTCCCTGCGCCGCGCGGGCCACCTGTTCGCGTCACGGCGCGGGTCGCAGGGGCGGCGCGTGCTGCTGATCGGCCACCTGGACACGGTGTTCGAGCGCGACGACCCGTTTCAGCGCTTTGTCCGCGAGGGCGACATGGCGCGCGGGCCGGGCGTGAACGACATGAAGGGCGGCGACGTCGTCATCCTCTACGCCCTCAAGGCCCTGCACGACGCCGGCGCCCTGGACGGGACGACCCTCACCGTCGCGTTCACGGGGGACGAGGAGTCGCCGGGCCGCCCGCTGGAGATCGCCCGGCGCGACCTGATCGAGGCCGGCCGCAACAGCGACGTGGCGCTGGAGTTCGAGACGGGCGCGCGCGATTCCGACACGGAGTACGCCACGGTCGCCCGGCGCAGCAGCAGCGGGTGGACGCTCACGGTGCGCGGGCGCACGGCGCACTCGTCCGGCGTGTTCAGCGAGGGCACGGGGAGCGGGGCCATCTACGAGTCGGCGCGCATCCTGAACGCGTTTCACGAGGAGCTGCGGGGCGAGCCGTACCTCACGTTCAACCCCGGCGTGATCGTGGGCGGCACGGACGTGCGCTACGACCCGGGCGAAAGCCGCGGCACGGCCTTCGGCAAGACGAACGTCGTCGCGCAGTCCGCCATCGTCACGGGCGACATCCGCACGCTCACGGACGAGCAGCTGCGGCGCACGCGGGAGCGGATGCGGATCATCGTGGAGCGCCACCTGCCGCGCACGGAGGCGGAGATCGCGTTCACGGACGGCTATCCGTCCATGCCGCCCACGCCCGGCAACCAGGCCGTCCTGGACCTGCTGAACGCGGTGAACGCCGACCTGCGCGTGCCGCGGATGGAGGCGCTGGACCCCGGCCGCCGCGGCGCCGCCGACGTGAGCTTCGTGGCGCCGTACGTGGACGCGCTGGCGGGGCTGGGCGCCAACGGCGGCGGCGCGCACAGCGCGAACGAGACCATCGACCTGGCGTCGTTCCCCCTGCAGGTAAAGCGCGCGGCCCTGCTCATCTACCGCCTGACGCGGTAGGGGGCGGCTCCAGATCACATTCGGACGGGAGAGGACGACGATGGCGGAGCAGCGGCCGGGTGCGCTGGGGCGGCAGTCGGAGATCTACCTGGCGGGCGTGGCGGGGCGCCGGCCGCTCGTTCCCGTGGACCCCGCGCGGCTGGAGCAGGCCGCGTCCGACGCCATGACGGACGAGGCGTTCGCGTACGTGGCGGGCGGCGCGGGGACGGAAAGCACCGTCCGCGAGAACCGCGAGACGTTCGAGCGCTGGCGCATCGTCCCGCGCATGCTGCGCGACGTCTCCACGCGCGACACGTCCGTCGAGTTCTTTGGCGCGCGGCTGAGCTCGCCCGTGCTGCTGTCGCCCGTGGGCGTGCTGGAGATGGCGCACCCGGACGCGGACGTGGCCGTCGCGCAGGCCGCGGCGGCGTGCGGCGTGCCGTACATCTTTTCGTCGCAGGCGTCGCGCAGCATGGAGGAGTGCGCGGCCGTGATGGGCGACGCGCCGCGCTGGTTCCAGCTGTACTGGAGCAAGAGCGACGCACTGGTGGAAAGCTTCGTCCGGCGCGCGGAGGCCGCGGGCGCCGGCGCCATCGTCGTCACACTGGACACGACGATGCTGGGCTGGCGCGCCCGCGACCTGGACCTGGGCTACCTGCCGTTCCTGCGCGGAAAGGGGATCGCGCAGTACGTGACGGACCCGGTGTTCCTGGACTCGCTGCAGGGCCCGCCGCCGGAGACGCCGGATGCGAAGCGGACCGTGAACCTGTCGTCGCTGCGGACGTTCGCGGAGCTCACGCGCGCGCACCCGGGCGGCTTCTGGAAGAACGTGCGCCGCGCGGAGCCGCTGCGGGCCGTGCAGCAGTTCATCGGCACGTACTCGCGCCCCTCGCTCACCTGGGACGAC
>NZ_DASURI010000533.1:0-6037 GCF_036280135.1 Longimicrobium sp. | reverse complement strand
CACGGGCTCGCACAAGATCAACAACGCGCTGGGGCAGCTCCTCCTGGCGCGGCGGATGGGCAAGGAGCGCATCATCGCGGAGACGGGCGCCGGGCAGCACGGCGTGGCCACGGCCACGGCGTGCGCCCTGTTCGGCCTGCGGTGCATCGTCTACATGGGCGAGGAGGACGTGCGGCGCCAGTCGCTCAACGTCTACCGCATGCACCTGCTGGGCGCGGAGGTCCGCCCCGTCACCAGCGGCACGCGCACGCTCAAGGACGCCGGCAACGAGGCCCTGCGCGACTGGGTCACCAACGTCCGCGACACGCACTACGTCCTGGGCTCGGCCGTGGGGCCGGACCCGTACCCGCGGATGGTGCGCGACTTCCAGTCCGTCATCGGCCGCGAGGCGCGCCAGCAGGTGCTCGTCCAGGAAGGGCGCCTTCCCGCGGCCGTCGTGGCCTGCGTGGGCGGCGGATCCAACGCCATCGGCACCTTCCATCCCTTCGTGAACGACGCCGGGGTGGAGCTGGTGGGCGTGGAGGCGGCGGGCGAGGGCGTCGACACGCCGCGGCACGCCGCTACGCTCACCCGCGGCGCGCCGGGCGTCTTCCAGGGCTCGCACTCGTACCTGCTGCAGGACGCGGCGGGACAGGTGGCCCACGCGCACTCCGTCTCGGCCGGGCTGGACTACCCCGGCGTGGGCCCCGAGCACGCGTACCTCAAGGACAGCGGCCGCGCCACGTACGCCGCCGTGACGGACGCCGAGGCCCTGGACGCCTTCGAGCGGCTGGCGCGACTGGAGGGCATCATCCCCGCGCTGGAGTCGGCGCACGCCATTGCCTACCTGCTGCGCGAGGGCGCGCGGTGGAAGGGCCGCGGCCCCGTCGTGGTCTGCCTCAGCGGCCGCGGCGACAAGGACGTGGCGCAGGTGGCCGACATGACCCGCGCCCGCTGACGCACCCGACCCCGGCGATCCCATTCCTGACCGGATGACCCAGAGCGCGCCCCTTCTCCTGGAACCCGACGCCGGCACCCCCGGCGGCGACGCCGCGGCTCGCGCCGAGGTGCAGGAGGTGGTGCGCGGCTTTTCGCGCGCCCTGCGCACGCACCTGCTGTACGAGGGGCAGTCGCCGGCCCTGGACAAGTTCGTGGAGAGCCTGCGGGCGCGGATGGGCGCCCTGTGGGACCGCCTGCCGTACCTGAACGTGCAGGTGGAGGAGCGCGAGATCGTGTGGCAGGGCACCGCCGTCTACGTGGGCGAGGAGCGCGACAACCTGGCGTTCCTCCTCTACAAGGACGGCGTCCGCGAGCTGAGCTTCATGCCCGGCTTCGAGGAAGAGGACCTGGACGGGTTCCTGGCCATCCTGGCCCGCATCCACCGCCTCAAGCTGGACGAGGAGGACCTGCTCACCCTCCTGTGGGACCACGACTGGGGGCACTTTCGCTACCGGTACGTGGAGCCCCTGTCCGAGGGCGTCAAGCTCCCCGAGCCGGGCGAGGCGTCGCGGCAGACGCAGACGGCCGCGGCCCCGCAGGACGATCCCGCCCCCGTGCAGTCCATCACCACGGAAGACTTCCGCGAGGCGCTCTACTTCCTGGACGAGGTGGAGATGCGCCGGCTGGAGGCCGAGGTGCAGCGCGAGATGCGCCGCGACCTGTGGACGGACGTGCTCAACGCCATGTTCGACCGGCTGGAGGACGGCGCGGCCCACCGGCAGTCGCAGGTGGTCTCCATCACCTCCGACGTGCTGCCCACGCTGCTGGGCGCCGGCCGGCTGGAGACGGCGGCGTACATGCTGGGCGAGCTGGTCAAGGTGGCCACCAGCGGCCGGCAGCTGCCCCCCGCCGTTGTTCGCGCCATGCGCGGCCTGTTCGACCAGCTGGCGCGCCCCGAGACGGTGGCGGAGCTGGTGCGCATCGTGGAGGAAAGCGGCGACGCGCTCCCCCGCGAGCACCTGGGCGCCCTCCTGGCGTACTTTCCGCCGGAGTCGCTGGGCCCACTGCTGCGCGCGGGGGAGGGAAGCGCGTCCGAGGCGGCCCGCGCCGCCCTGCTGAACGCCGCCGAGCGCCTGGCCGCGCCCAACCCCGGCGCCCTGCGCGCCTTCGTCCTGGACGCCGATCCCAGCATTGCCGCCGGCGCGGCGCGGCTCGTGGGCCGGCTTCGCGTGTCCGAGGCGGGCCCGGACGTGGCGCGGCTGCTCACCCGCCCGGAAGCCCGCGTGCGCGTGGCGGCCATCGAGGCCCTGCAGGAGCTGCGCTCGCCCACGGCCAGCGGCGCCCTGGAAGGTGCCCTGGACGACGAGGAGCGCGAGGTGCGCGTGGCCGCCGTGCGGGCCCTCGCCGCCCTGCGCTGGGCGCCCGCCAAGGGCCGCCTGGAGGCCGCGCTGGATTCCAGGCGGCTGCGCGAGGCGGACCTCACGGAGCGCATCGCCTTCTTCGAGGCGTACGGGCAGCTGGCCGGCGCCGAGGCCGTGGGCGTGCTGGACCGCATCCTCAACGGCAAGAGCTGGCTGGGGCGCCGCGAGAGCGGCGAGATGCGCGCCTGCGCCGCCCTGGGACTGGGCCGCGTGCGCCACCCCGGCGCCGAAAAGTCCCTCGCCGCCGCGGCGGCCGACGCAGACCCCGTCGTGCGCAGCGCCGTGGGCCGGGCCCTGCGCGCCCTCAAGACATGAGCGCCGAACCCCTCGCCACCCACGGCGAGCCCCGCGTGCACCCCGGGCTCGTCACGGCCGACGACCGCGGCCTCCAGCGCCGCGGCCGCGACCTGCTCTTTTCCATGGCCGCCGCCCTGCGGTCGCTGCAGCTGTATCCCCTGGAGAACCAGACGGTCGTCAACGCCCTGTCCGAGCTGGACGGCGTCACCCGCGAGCTGCTGGCCGCCGAGGAGCAGATCACCGTCCGCTTCGTGGGCGACTTCTTTTTCGTCAACGACCTGCGGCTGCGCATCGACCTGCAGTCGTACGCCACCTACGGCCTCGTGGGCCGCACGCTGGCCCGCCACGGCATCGGCGAGCTGGAGGTGTTCCGGGGGGTGAGCGTGGCCGAGTGGACGGCCCTCCTGGCCCTCGTGAACGCCGAGCCGGACCCGGAGGACCGCTTCGGCGCCTTCCTGGAGCGGCTGGGGCGGACGGCCGTCCTGCACCTCTCCGTGGGCCCCGACCGCGAGAGCGAGCCGGACCTGCGCGACGACGAGGCGCGGCGGATGGCCAAGCGGGCCTACGCGCAGACGGTGGCCGTGGCGCGCGAGGTGATGGGCGGGCTGCGGATGGGCAAGGGCGTGAGCCTGCGCCCCGTCAAGCGCGCCGTGCAGTCCATCGTGGACCAGGTGCTCACGAACGAGACGTCCATCGTGGGATTGACAACCCTGCGGGACTACGACGAGTACACGTTCACGCACTCCGTCAACGTCTGCATCTTCTCCGTGGCCCTGGGCAAAAAGCTGGGGCTCAACAAGCACCAGCTGTACGAGCTGGGGCTGGGCGCGCTCCTGCACGACGTGGGCAAGGTGCGCATGCCCCTGGACCTCATCAACAAGGCCGGCCCGCTCACGCCGGAGGAGTTCGAGGTCCTCAAGGAGCACCCCGCCGAGGGGCTGCTGGGGATGTTCGACATGCGGGGCCTGGCGGAGCTGCCCCTGCGCGCCATGCTCATGGCGTACGAGCACCACATGAAGATCGACCAGACGGGGTACCCGGTGAGCGCGCGCCCGCGCGATCCCACCCTGTTCGGCCGCATCGTGGCCGTGGCCGACGGCTTTGACGCGGCCACCACCAAGCGCAGCTACCAGGCGCAGCCCTGGCCGCCGGACCGCGTGCTCAAGGAGATGCGCGACAACCCCGGCCGCGGCTTTGACCCGCTGCTGGTCAAGGCCTTCATCAGCATGACGGGCATCTACCCCGTCGGCAGCGCGGTCATTCTGGACAGCTTCGAGCTGGCGGTGGTCACGGCCCGCAACCCGCGGCCCGAGGCCATGCACCAGCCCGTCGTCCAGGTGATCTACGACAGCATGGGGGTGCGCGTGGATCCGCCGCGCACCCTGGACCTCGCGGAGACGGACCCCGCCACGGGCAGGCCGTTGCGCACCATCATCAAGACCACGGACCCGGAGCGGTACGGCATCCATGTCGGCGACTATTTCGTCTGACCTTTCCCTGGCGGGCGCCTTTGCCGCCGCGCGCGGCGAGAACCGCGCGGCCCTCATCCCCTACGTCACCGCGGGACACCCCCGGCCCCAGGACACGGCCGCCATCCTCACCGGCCTGGCGGACGACGGGGCCGACGTCATCGAGCTGGGTGTGCCCTTCAGCGACCCGCTGGCGGACGGGCCCACCATCCAGCGCTCGTCGTTCGAGGCCATCGAGCAGGGCGTGGACCTGCGCTGGACGCTGGACGCCCTGGCAAGCTTCCGCGCCGTGCGGCAGACGCCCGTCGTCCTCTTCACGTATCTGAATCCCCTCCTGCGGCACGGGATGGAGCGGTTCCTGGCGGACGCGGTGGATGCCGGCGCGCAGGGCCTGCTGCTGACGGACCTTCCCGTGGGCGCGGACGCGGCGCTGGAGAACCGGATCAACGCGTCCTCGCTGGACCTCATCCGCCTCGTGGCGCCCACGACGCGGCCGGAGCGCGTGCGGACCATCGCCGAAGCCGCGCGCGGGTTCCTGTACTACGTCTCGCGGACGGGGGTGACGGGCGCGCGGCAGGAGCTGGCCGAAGGGCTCGCGGCCGAGGTGGCCGAGGTGCGGTCGATGACGCCCGTGCCCGTGGCGGTGGGCTTCGGCATCTCCACGCCGGAGCAGGCGGCCACCGTGGCCCGTGTGGCGGACGGCGTCGTCGTGGGCAGCGCGCTCGTGGAGACGCTGCGCGCCGACGGCGTGGAGGCCGGCCGCGCCTTTCTTCGCTCGCTGCGCCAGGCGGTCGACGGCGCGCGGCAGGCGTGACGGAGAGCCCGCTCTCGCCGGGGGCCGTCCGCCTCCTGCGCTCCTACGCCCGCGGTCTGCTGATCGCGGGCGCCGCGGCCGTGCTCGTCCATTCCGTCTGGGATGGGCCCGTGGACGGGGAGTGGATCGCCGCCGTCGTGGGCGCCCTGGCCGTCATGGGGCTGCGGATGGGCGCCGTGTCGCTCTCCAAGTTCGCCTACGTCACCATGACGGTGGTGCCCGTGGGCGCGCTGACGCTGCTGGGCATGCCCGGCGCGGCGCTCCTGGCCGCGTGGGCCGGCACCTTCGCGGGCGACGCCGTGCGGGGCAAGCCGCTCTTCGCCGCCGGGGTCAACGCGGGGCGCGAGGCCCTGGCCGCCCTGGCCGGCATCGGGGGATACGCCCTCGCGGCGGGCGTGGCCGGGCTGGACGCGGCGGGGGGCGGCGCGGCGCCCGTCTTCTCCGTCACGGGGCTCTCCGTCATCCCCGCGTACTTCCTCACGTACTTCGCCGCGTCGCGGTTCCTCTTCTACTTCTCGCTCCTCTTTCGCGGCAAGCTCACGGCCAACGAGCGCATGGTGCTCGTGCGCTACGAGGTCGTGGCGGCCGCCCTGGGCGCGCTGGGCGCCGTCTGCACGGCGGCCGCGTTCGCCTTCATCTCCGAGTGGGGCGCGTGGATCGCCGTCCTGGGCTTCGTCGCGCTTCCCGGCCTGCTCGCCCGCGCGCTGCTCGTGGAGGCCATCGCCAGCGAGGAGCTGCGCAAGGTGGCCGCCATGGAGGCCGTCATCACGGCGGGAATGCCCCTGGCGGAGTCCATGTCGCGCATCGAGGAGCTGGCGGGACGGCTGATCGAGTGGTCGTGGCTGCACGTGTACTGCGTGCGCGGGGCGGACCTGGTGATGGTGCATCCGCCCGTGGAGCCCGACGACGGCCTGGACGCGTACGAGTCGCTCCGCCGCGCCACCTTCGACTCCGGCCGTCCGCTCGTGCTGGCGGACGCGGAGACGGATCCGCGCACGCGGGGGCTGGGTCCGGCGCGCTCGCTGGTGATGCAGCCCCTGGTCTACGGCCGCAACGCGCTGGGGCTGCTGGAGATCGGCCACCACCGCGCGGGCGTGTACCGTGACCCCGAGGTGCGG
>NZ_DASURI010000532.1:0-7970 GCF_036280135.1 Longimicrobium sp. | reverse complement strand
GCCTCCAGGCGAAAGTAGAGGTCGGGGAGCGCCTGGAAGACGCCCTCCAGCTCCTGCGTGCGCTCCAGCAGGGCTTCCTGGGCGGCCTCGTGCTCGGCCACCTCCTCCTCCAGGGCCTCGTTGGCCTCGGCCAGCTCCGTCGTGCGCTCGCGCACGCGCTGCTCCAGCTCCTCGTTGGCGCGGCGCAGGGCCTCCTCGGCCGCCTTCCACTCGCTGGTCTCGCGGGCCGTGGCCAGCAGCCGGTCCTCGCCGCCGATGGTGACGCGGCGCAGGGTGATCTCCGCCCACACCGGGCGTCCGTCCTTGTGGCGGCCCAGCCACTGGAAGCGCTGCGGCTGGCCGGTGACGGCGCGGCGCACGTGCTCCAGGGCCTGCTCGGGGGTAAAGGGCGGCTCGCCCCAGCTCAGCCCGGCCGTGCCCAGCGCCTTTTGCTCCTCCACGGAATAGCCGTACATCTCGCACGCCGTCTGGTTCACGTCCAGGAACGCGCCCGTGTCCAGGTCGTGCAGCCAGATCCCCGCGCCCGCGCAGTCAAAGATGGTGCGGTAGCTTTCCTCGCGGTCGCGCAGGGCCTGCTCGGCCAGCTTGCGCTCGGTGATGTCGCGGGCCGTGGCCAGCAGCCGGTCCGTGCCCCCGATGTTCACGCGGTCCAGCCGCACCTCGCTCCACGCCTGTCCCGCCCCGCCCAGCCCCGTCTGCCATTCGTACTGCTGGGGCTCGCCCCGGGAGGCACGGCGCATGTACTCCCGCGCCGCCTCGGCCGTGTACGGCGCGGGGCCGCCCGTGATCATGTCCATCCCCCGCCGGCGCAGCTCGTCCAGCGTCATCCCGGCGGCCTCGCAGGCGCGGCGGTTGGCGTCCAGGATGGCGCCCGTCTCCACGTCGTGGACGTAGATGGGGTCGTTGGACAGCTCGAAGATGGTGCGGTAGCTCTCCTCGGACGCGCGCAGGGCCTGCTCGGCCGCCTTGCGCTCGCCGATGTCGCGGACGAGGGCCAGCACGCGCACCTGCCCCGCCAGGCTGACGCGCTGCAGGCTCACCTCGCCCCAGATGGGCGCGCCCGTGCGGGGGTGCACGGACATCCACTCGAAGCGCTGCGCCTCGCCGTCCAGGGCGCGCTGGTTGAGCTCGCGGGCCCGCTCCAGGGTGTACGGCGGGGGCCCGTTCCAGATGACGGACGCGGCGTCCTGCTTGAGCTCGTCCAGCGAGCAGTCGCACATCTCGCAGGCGCGGGGGTTGGCGTCCAGCACGCTCCCCGTCTGGGCGTCCGTGACGAAGATGGCGTCGCTGGAGCTCTCGAAGATGGCGCGGTAGCTCTCCTCGGAGCGGCGCATGGCCTCCTCGGCCGCGCGCTGCTCCGTGACGTCCTGGTGCACGACCACCACCTCCTGCACCTCGCCGTCCGCGCCGCGGATGGGGAAGTACGAGGCCTGCACCCAGCGCGGCCACTCCATCCCCTCTGGCGCCACGGCCCCGGGGACGATGTCGGCGGGATGGAAGAGGACGGCGGGGAGGATGACCGTCTCGCCCGCGAACGCCCGGCGCACGAGGGCGCTGATCTCGGGCGCGTCCACGTCGCGCAGGGGGTTGTAGCGCCGCACCTGCTCCAGCGAGAGCCCCCACAGCCGCTCGTACGCCGCGTTCACGCGCACGACGCTGCCGTCGCGGGCGTACACCTTTACGCTGTGGGGAAACTGCTCGAAGAGGTCGCGGAAGCGTGCCTCGGACGCGCGCAGGGCGCGGTCGGCCTCGTTGCGCTCCGTGACGTCCTGGGAGATGCCCACCATCCGCAGCCCCTGCCCGGCGGGATCCGGGAGCAGCTTGCCCTGGGTCTGCAGCTCGCGCAGGGAGCCGTCGGGGCGAACGACGCGGTAGGGAAAGTTGAAGGGCGTGCCCGTGGCGATGAGCCGGTCGCACTCGGCGACGACGGTGGCCTGGTCGTCGGGGTGCACGTGGTCCAGGAACTCGCCGAAGGTGCGCGCGCCGCCCTCGGACAGGCCGTGGATGCGGCGCTGCTCCGGCGACCAGCGGACGGTGTCGGTGGGCAGGTTCCACTCCCAGGTGCCCAGCCCGGCCAGCGTCTCCACCTCGTCCAGGGTGCGCTCGCGCTCCAGGAGGGCGGCCACGGCCAGGTGGTGCTCGGTGACGTCCCGCGCCGTGCCCACCAGGCGTCCCGGCCCGCCGTCGGCGTCGTCGATGCGCCGGGCCTGGGCGTACAGCCAGCGCACCTGGCCCCCGGCGCGGACCACGCGGTAGGCCACGGAGGCCACGTCGCCCGTGCGCAGGGCCGCCTGGGTGGCGTCGGAGACGGCGTCGCGGTCGTCGGGGTGGACGCAGTCCAGGAAGTCGGCGTAGGTGGTGGGGGCGGCGTGCTCGTCCAGGCCGTGGATGCGCAGCTGCTCGGCGCTCCAGCGGATGGGCTGCGCGGGCAGGTCCGTGCCCAGCGACTGCTCCCAGCTGCCCAGCGAGGCCAGGCGCTCCACCTCGTCCAGGCGGCGCTCGCGGTCGGCCAGGGCGGCCTGGGCGCGGGCGCGCGCGGCGCGTTCGGCCTCCAGCGCCTCCAGGGCGGCGGCCAGCGCGTCGTCGCTGCCGGACACGGGCACGGCGACGGGCGTTTGGGCGGTGGGGGCTGCTGGGGAAAGCGGGTCCATCGGTTCAAGCTCGCGGGCAGGGGGACTGCGCGGTCCGCGGGAGGGAGGCGGTCCGCGCATAAACGTAGCAACGCCTTACGCATGGAACAAGATCACGGACAAAGATTTTTCTCACGCGGAGGGAGCAGAGGCAGCAGAAAAGACCACTGATTTTCTCACGCAGAGCCGCAGAGCCGCAGAGCCGCAGAGCCGCAGAGCCGCGGAGCCGCAGAGCCGCGGAGCCGCGGAGCCGCGGAGCCGCGGAGCCGCGGAGTACTTCGGCCGCGCGCAAGGCTGGGGTACTCTGCTGCCCCTGCTCCCTCTGCGTGAAAAAAGCAGTTGCAGTTCCTCTGCGCCTCTGCGGCTCTGCGTGAGAAATCAGTTGGTCTCGGGCCGTGTCGGGTCACATGGGTCAAATGTACCATGCCGGAAACGGGACGCCCCGGCAGATTGGTCCAACGAGCCGCGCAGGGGCTCTCGGATGGAACCCCAACGGAGATCCGCCATGCGCGGTCCGTCTTCTTCCCCGTCAGCCGCCGGAACTGCGAAGCACCACGTGCAGCCCCCGGCGTTTTCCATAGATCCCGGCCTCGATGCCGGCGCGGCGCGCGGGAACGGCGCCGCGGACCCGTTCCCCATCCCCGCCGGACCGCCGGCCCCGCCGTCGGACCCGGCTTTCGACATAGATCGCGGCCACGAGGCCGGCGCCGCGCGCCTTTCGGCGATCGCGGACGCCGCCCGCGGCGCGGCGGGGGCTTGCTCCCCGGCGGAGCTGACCGCGGCCCTGCGCCGCGCCTGCTCCCCCGCCGTGCTCCCGTGCGACGGCTTTCGCTTTGCCACCTACGACCGCGCGGCCGACGCCCTGCGCTACCACGCGGCTTTTCCCGCCCTGGCCTCGGGCGACGACCAGACGGGCTGGAGCGCCATCCGCGCCGGCCTGCCGCAGAACGTCCCCGCCCGCGCCGCCGCGCCCGCCGTGCTCTCCGCCCCCGTCCGGGCCGGCGACGACACGCTGGGCGTCATCGTCCTCACCCGCGAAACGGACTTCGACGCCGACGAGGCCACCTTCCTCGAGGCCCTCGCGTCCGTGGCCGCGCCCGCGCTCCTCCGCGTCCGCATGGCCGACGCGCTGCGCGCCAGCGAGGGGTGGGAGCAGCGCGTGGACGAGCGCACCCGCGAGCTGGCCCACGCCAACGACGCCCTGGAGGCCGAGGTCCAGCAGCACCGCGCCGCCCGCGAGGAGCTGCTGCACCGCACGCGCGAGCTGGAGGTCATCTTCAGCGCCCTGCCGGACCTGTACTTTCGCCTGGCGGACGACGGGACCATCCTGAGCTACCGCGCCGGCTCGTACAACGGGCTGTACGTGGACCCCGAGGTCTTTCTCGACCACCGCCTGCAGGACGTGATGCCCCCCGACGTGGGCCGGCGCTTCGACGCGGCCCGGGCAGAGGTGCGGCGCACGGGGCAGGTGGTGTCGATGGAGTACACCCTCCCCGTCCCCGGCGACACGGGCGAGGGCGAGGAGCGCGCCTACGAGGCCCGCATCGTCCCCCTCATGCCCGGCGAGCTGGCCGCCATCGTCCGCGACGTCACGGACAGCCGCCAGGCGCAGGCCGCCGTGCGGGAGAGCGAGGAAAGCTACCGCGGGCTCTTTGACAACCTCACGGAGCTGGTCTACATCCAGGACCTGGAGGGCCGCTTTCTGAACGTGAACGAGGCGGTCCTGCGCACGTACGGCTACACCCGCGAGGAGCTGCTGGGGCGCACGCCGGAGATCCTGGCCGCCCCCGAGGTGGACCTGCAGGCCACCGTGGAGCGGTTCGCCCGCGCCGTGGCCGGCGAGCCGCAGCGGTGCGAGTGGTGGGGCCGCCGCAAGGACGGGTCGGTCTTTCCCAAGGACCTGTCCCTGGCCCGCTCCACCTACTTCGGGCAGGACGCCGTCATCGCCGTGGCGCGCGACATCACGGAGCGCGTGGAGGCCGAGCAGGCCCTGCGGGCCCGCGAGGAGCACTTTCGCCGGCTCATCGAGCACGCGTCGGACATGGTGAGCATCATTGGCCCGGACGGCGGCATCCGGTACGAGAGCGAGGCCATCGAGCGCATGTTCGGCTACACGGTGGCGGAGGGCGCCGGCGCCAGCGCGTGGACGCGGGTGCACCCGGACGACCACCCGATCGTGGCGCAGGCCCTGGCCGCGGTCATCGCCAACCCCGGCTGCACGGGGAGCTCGGAGTTCCGCTACCGGCACGCCAACGGCGAGTGGCGCATCGTGGAGGCCGTGGGCAAGACGCTCACGGACGACCCGGCCGAAGGCATCGTCATCAACACCCGCGACGTCACGGCCCGCCGCCTGGCCGAGCAGGCCCTGCGCGAGAGCGAGGAGCGGTACCGCGCGCTCATCGAGAACGGCCACGACATCATCGTCATCCTGGACCCGGAGACGGGCGAGGTGCGCTACCAGAGCCCGTCCATGGAGCGCATCCTGGGCTACGCCCCCGGCGACCTGGCCGAGCGGAGCGTCTTCGACCTGGTGCACCCCGACGACCTGCCCGAGGGGCTGGCCACCCTGGCCGAGGCCGTGGCCGCGCCGGGCACCACGCACCGCGCCGTGTACCGCTGCCGGCACGCGGACGGCGGATGGCGCACGCTGGAGACGTTCGGCCGCACGCTGCTGCCGGAATCGGCCGAGGGGGGGCTGGTGTTCAACACGCGCGACATCACCGAGGCGCAGGAGGCCGAGGACGCCCTGCGCCGCAGCGAGCGCCACTTTCGCCGGCTCATCGAGAACGCGCAGGACAACATCGCCATCGTCGACACGGCGGGGACGATGACGTACATGAGCCCGTCGTCGCTGCGGCTGCTGGGCTACCCGCCCGAGGCGCTGGTGGGGCGCAGCGCCTTTGGCTTCATTCACCCCGACGACCAGCGGCTGGTGGCGGACGAGCTGGCGCGCGTCTTTGGCGCGCCGGGGATGATCGGCCACGTGGAGTACCGGTTCCGGCACCACGACGGGACCTGGCGCTACCTGGAGGCGTTCGGGCAGACGATGTCGCCCGACGGGCCCGAGGAGGGCATCGTGGCCAACATCCGCGACGTCACGGAGCGCCGCCTGGCCGAGGAGGCCCTGCGCAGCGCCACGGCCGAGGCCGAGGCGGCCAACCGCGCCAAGAGCGAGTTCCTGTCGCGGATGAGCCACGAGCTGCGCACACCCATGAACTCCATTCTGGGCTTCGCGCAGCTGCTGGAGCGCGCGCACCTGCCCGTGGAGCAGCAGCGCGGCGTGCAGCACATCCTCACGGCGGGCCGGCACCTGCTGCGGTTGATCAACGAGGTGCTGGACATCGCGCGGATCGAGTCCGGCCGCCAGCAGCTCTCGCTGGAGCCCGTCCGCCTGAACGCCGTCCTCCAGGAGGCGCTCATCCTCAGCCGCCCGCTGGCCGCGCAGGCCGCCGTCTCGCTCGTGGCCATGGACGGCCCCGGCGACGCCGTCTTTGTCCGCGCGGACCGGCAGCGGCTGGTGCAGGTGCTGCTGAACCTCCTGTCCAACGCGGTCAAGTACAACCACCGGGGCGGGGCCGTGCGCCTGTCGTGGGAGGCGATCGAGGAGGAGGGCGGCGACCCGCGCGTGCGGCTGCGGGTGTCGGACACGGGGCGGGGGATCGCGCCCGAGAAGCAGGGCGAGCTGTTCGTCCCGTTCGCGCGGCTGGGGGCGGAGTACACGGGCGTGGAGGGGACGGGGCTGGGGCTGGCCCTGAGCCGCCGGCTGGTGGAGGCCATGGGCGGCGCCCTGCGGCTGGAGGAGAGCGGGCCGGAGGGCAGCGCCTTCACGGTGGAGCTGCGCCCCGCGGCGGACCCCTTGGATGGCCTGGTGCTGCGCCCCGCGTCGCACGGCACGGCGATGGATGCCGACGCGCCCGCGCCGGAGCCCGTGACGCTGCTGTACGTGGAGGACAACCTGGCCAACCTGAGCCTGGTGGAAAGCATCCTGGCGTCGCGGCCGGGGTGGCGGACGATCCCCGCCCTGCAAGGCCGGCTGGGCGCGGACCTGGCGTGCGAGCACCTGCCGGACCTCGTGCTGCTGGACCTGCACCTGCCCGACATGCAGGGCGACGAGGTGCTGCGCCGCCTGCGGTGCGATCCGCGCACGGCCCGCATTCCCGTGGTGATGATCAGCGCGGACGCCACGCCGCGCACCATCGACCGGCTGCGGGCGGAGGGCGCGGACGCGTACCTCACCAAGCCCATCGACGTGGACGAGTTCCTGTCCACCATCGACCGCCTGCTGCCCGTGCACGCCTGATCTTCACGGTCACGCAGAGAAAAGAGGAGGCGCGAGGAGATTTCTTCTCCCCGCGCCTCCTTCGCGTTTTGGAAAGTTTTACTGCATCTCACGCAGAGCCGCAGAGGCGCAGAGTACTGCAACAGCGCCGTTGAAGTACTCTGCGTCCTCTGCGGCTCTGCGTGAGAACAATCTGTTTTCTTTCCCCGCGCTGGAAACGTTTCCATGCGGCATGGGTCAACCGCACCATGTGGCGCGAAGGGAGAATGAGCATCATTCACTCGTCCGAGGCGCGGACACCGCACGAACCACCACGCGAGAGGCTGGATCCCACCATGAACGACGCCCTGCTCACCTCCCGCACCATCCTACTGGTGGACGACGAGGAAGCCAACCTGGACCTCCTGGAAGGCTTTCTTCGCGCCGAGGGCTACGACGCCCTGCCGCGCACCACGGACCCCCGCAAGGTGCTCGCGATGATGGATGAGCACCGGCCGGACCTGGTGCTGCTGGACCTGCACATGCCCCACAAGGACGGCTTCACCGTCCTGCGCGAGCTGGCCGCCCGCGACAACGAGGAGGACTACGTGCCCGTCCTGGTCCTCACGGCCGACGTGAACCCCACCGCCCGCGAGCGGGCCCTGGCCGGCGGCGCGCGCGACTTTCTCACCAAGCCGTTCGACGTGCTCGAGGTGCTGCTGCGCGTGCGCAACCTGCTGGAGACGCGCGTGCTGTACTCCCGGCAGCGCGAGGCCCGCGAGGCCGCCGAGCAGTCGCAGCGCCGCGCCGCCTTTTTGGCCGAGGCCAGCCGCGTGCTCTCGTCCTCGTTCGACACCAGCACCACGCTGGCCCAGCTGGCCCGCCTGGCCGTGCCCGAGCTGGCCGATCTCTGCATCGTGGACGTGCTGGACGGCGACGGCGCGTACCACCAGGCCGGCGCCGCGCACGTGGACGCCGCCAAGGAGGGGATGATCCGCGCCGACGCGCCCCGCCGCGCGGACCGGGCCCACCCGCTCACCACCCTCTACGCCGCCGGCGAGCCCGTGCTCCTGGCCGATGTC